>JASHSL010000012.1 GCA_030040855.1 Terriglobales bacterium | reverse complement strand
GATTTGCCAATGGCTCCCTCGACGCTCGAGCTGGACGACGCGATCACGAATGATTTCCGCTCCGGAACGAGCCGCCCGCTCGAGAAGGAGGCCGTTCAACACGCAGCGAGAGAAAATTGCGATCGGGCGCTCCAGAGGAAGGCAAACACGCTGCCCCGAAGGCCCAATCAACTCGCATTCCCTTACCCAATTCCGGTCGACCGCCGCCGCACCAAGAAACGGCCAATGGAGAAGTGCCTTGTGGGTGATACCGCCGCCGCAAGGCTTTTCCCACGCCAGCTTTTCGTCGAATAAGAGAACTTTGCGATCGTTTTGGGCTAGGCAGGCGGCGGCAAGGGCTCCAGCAGGGCCTCCCCCCACAATCGCGATGGTGTTCGCCTCACGCGATCCCATGTTCGAAGCAGCCCAGGCAGGACACAGTCAGTAATTCCATCCAGCGATTCCCGGTGGGCATCCCGTGACCGTCGAACCATTCTATCGTGTGGCGCATCGCAGGCGGGTGAATGGCGCGCTTTTTCGAATCGGAGCCTTGGTTCGATTGGCAGATCGTCCTGCTCTGGTCGCTCACGCAGCAGGCCGGCGGTCTCGCAGGCTGGTTCTCGAAATTAAGATCCTGGTTGCACGGTTCTTCGCTTGGTTCTGACGTCGTCCGGCAGGTCTGCGCTGCTCGAGGATCTAGGCGGAGATCGTTGATTACAATTCTGAGCCGTCGACGCACATTCTCATGGGAAAAGTCGTGCTCAGGAAGGCAGAACCGACTCCCCTTGGACGATACGACTACTGTCACCACCCGGCGACGTGCGGGAGAGCAGAGATGGGAACGAGAATCACTGGACCTGATTCAGTCCCTGGTAAATTGCCAGCCCTGCAATCACCAGGATCAGAACTCCGGATGCCGCACCAAGCCACTTCACAAAGGGGGTAACTTTGTTCAGCTTGTGCATGATCTCCGCTTGCTCCTGTGCCATCCCGGACGCAGACTCGTCAAGAAACAGCTGGTCATCCTCATGCATCGTAAGCGTACTTCGATAGATCAGGAGGATAATCAGAACACCGGTGAGAACACCCCAAATGATGAGCGGCCACATCAGCATGGGCATCATAGGGCACCTCCGTGCTGATCAGTGAGTTCTCGAGCCCAAGGCTCCTGACCCAGATTATAGCCCCAGATTGCAAGCCAGACGGTTTTTTTGTTCGGTTCTTACCTAGGAGCGCCAACAACTGCGACCTCTCGGCCGATCGGCTCATCCAAGTAATGTCAATTTGGTCGGGAAGTAACTTGCACGTTTCCTGCCCAGTTTTGGTATAATCGTTAACCATATCAAGGAGATACAATGGCATCCACAACTGCTCCAGCAACCCCCGATACCAAGCCGAAATCGGCGCCGATCACCCTAACCCCGAACGCTATAAAGAAGGTTAAGGAGATCATGGCGCAACAGGACCCGGTTCCCGCCGGCCTGCGTGTGGGCGTAGTGGGGGGGGGCTGCTCCGGGTTCTCCTATTCCATGACCTTCGAAAATAATGCTGGTCTAATGGACAAGACGTTCGACATGGATGGCCTGAAGGTCTACGTCGATGCTACGTCCGTCATGTACCTCCAGGGTTGCAGCGTGGATTACGTGGAGACTTTGGAAGGCGCCGGCTTCAAGTTCGACAATCCCAACGTAAAGAGTACCTGCGGTTGTGGGTCATCGTTCAGCGTTTAGGTTCGGCTGCACTAGGCTTTTGCTTATCGGCCGCGACTAGAGCCGCTGCCTAAAGAACCAGAGCAGTCTAGCTCGGCGCAGCCCGGGAATCTTCTTCCACTCATCGCCGCTGGAGTCTGCTCCCCAGAATCCGCCGGCGAAAGCAATCACCGCTATTTTCTTGCTCTGCCACCTGACTGAGGCTTTACGAGTCGGCACGCTGACCGCGGCTATTGGGGAGCTTGATCGGGCGGGAACTGGGGCTGTAGGGGTTGTTGCTGGGACGGCGCCGGCTGCGGGGGCTGCATGCCGCCAGGAGTCATTTGGGATCCCCCTGGAAATCCGAACTGCGAACCTTGTGGCCCGAAGGGTGAATTCGGTTGTGCTCCCGGGTTTCCCGGAGTAACGGGCTGCACCCCGCCAGCGGCCGATTGCAGTCCCGGCTGATTCGGGGTGGTGAGCAGCCCGCCCCGATCCGTGCTCGGATCATAGATGAACTGCCATTGGTAGTAGTGATCCTTCTTGTTGAAGATACGGATGGATTTTTCTTTGCTGATGCTGGCTACGCCAACGATGGGACCGCCGCCGAAGACCTTATTATCCGCATTCGTGGTGGCTTGGCCGGGCGGGGTGGAAGTTCCCGGGGCGCCCGGAGCTCCTGGAGTGAGGCTCTGGTCGGGGTTGGCTCCGCTTGCATCCTGGCCGGATGCTGGCGGGCTATTCGCATTCGCCGCAGCCGCGGAGGCGGAAGCTGCGTTGCTCCCGAACGCACCTCCGCCAAAATTATTCGCGCCGAATGTGTTTCCCCCGATTGCACCGAAGGCGCTACCGGCGAACGGACCGTTCCCGCTGCCAAACGTCCCCGACTGGGACGCCAGGTTCGCCGCAGAAGTGGCTCCGGTTAAGCCCGGTCCAAACGACATCTGCACGTCGCCCATGCGCAGGATCTTGAAATCCTTCCCCGTGACGGGGTCTTTGTACGCTTTGCGTAAGAAGCGGACGTTATTCGTGTCTTCCAAATCTTCGATTTTCGTGGGATAGCGGCGGAACTTCTTGAAGTAATGTTTGATCGCGCGGGAGTACTGTACGCCGCGATGAATGAGCTCCTCTTCGCGGTCGCGTTTTATCTGTTGTACCACTGCGGGCGCAAGCGCGGTCATGGCAATAGCTAAGAGCGCCACGAACAGAATCAGCGTGAGGAGGACATAGCCATCACTGCGATTGCCATGGCAGCGCCGGCGACCTGTGAACCTCGAGTCCATCATTTCCTTGCCACTGGTCTCAGTGTCAAACCCGCCTTGGGGGCCTGACCCATGGCCCCGATCGAGAACCTGCCGCTTTTCATCCCTGGGTCAGCGGAATACTCTGCCGGTTATTGTTGAGCACATCCTCGATTTCCACCTGGGTAGGCGTGATACGCAGAATTTTGTAGCGCCGGTCAACGATGTCGCCTTCGGCGGCGATGAACACATCTTCGCCTTGGGACAAGAAGATTCGCTTAGGCTCGCCCGGTTCGCTCGCGAAACCATAAAACTTCAAGTTGATGGGCGGCGGTGGCGGCGGCCCTTGGGCAACCGGGACCTTATCCGGGATGGGGGGTGCCACGGGCTGGGGGATCTCCACCTGCGCTAAAAAGATGTTTCTTCCGGAACCTGCATATTTCCTGTCTTCACTGACTTTGAGCCAGTCGGTGCGCAGGCTTGGATCGATGGATCCCGGCGCCATCGACGTCTTCCCGGCTTTGAGCTTACGCGTTCGGTTTCGGGGCACGAGTCGATCGGCTCTGGCCGAAGCCGCAACCTCGGCGTTGACCGGAGCCGGCGCTCCCGAAGTGAACACCATCCTGCCTAGCAGCAGGATTGCGATCCCCATCAACACGATGGACGCGATCAGCTTGTTTCGGTTCTCGGTTCCCAGCTTCACCTATGCCGCACCTGTCCTCAAGTAGGTTTCCGCTTTCATCTGCAGCTTGACCACTCCGGCTTGCTCGCCGCCTAACTGCACGCTGTCGACCAGAAAGAACATGCGATCGCGTTCGAGCGCGTTGATGAAGCGAACCAGTTGCAAATAATCCCCTCCCAGGTCCGCGTCGATTTCCATACGCCGCAGCCCAACGGTTTCGGGATCCTTCATGGCATACTTAAAGCTGCCAATCCGTACTCCGTTTTCCGCCGCCAGCTTCCCGAGGTTTTCTGCAATCGCAGAGGACTCTTGGGGCAAGCGCTGCTTATAGAACTCGTCGATCTGCTGGTGGGCCAGGGGAATTTTCTTGTCCAGCCCGCGTAGCGGGGCAATCTCGCGCGTCTTCTGTTGCAGTTCCAGCCAGAGCTGCCCGAGTTCGGAGCGGCGCGCAAGCTGCGACCCGACCAGGGGAGAAAAGTACACCACGAGCGCAGCCACATCGATCAGCGCCATCGTGGCCAGGGCAATTTTCAACTTATGACGGGTTTGTCTAAGATCGGGCACTACCGTGCTGCCTCCGGCGATTTCTGCAATTCGATTCCGGGCACGTATAACGCACTGATGTCAAACTTGACCGAATCCGCGCTGTTGGTGCCGGAGCCGTTCTCCGCGCTTTCCTGTTCGATTTGCGTGTCGTGGAAGTGCGTCGAAGACTCCATCTTGCGCACCAGCTCGAGCGCCCGTTCGCGAGAATCTCCCGCCACCACCAGCTTGATGGCCAATTCATTGTCACTCGCCAATTCGGGATGAATCGATACGACATGCACCCGCGGCGGCATCACCCGCTCCAAATCCTCAAACACCTGAGTCCAAGAAAACGCTTTGCGATAAAAAAGGTCGTTGAGGAACTGTGAGCGGTCGCGCGTGTTGGCATTCTGGGGCAAGTTCATGAGCGCCTGCGCATCCGCCTTGTCTCTGTCCCGTTCTTGAATTTGGGTGTGATACTGGGCGATCATCGCCCTCTCTTTTCGTGCCCCCAGCCATCCTGTAAAGGTGAAATACAGCAACCCCGCGGTGAGGACGCCCATGGCAATCAGCCCTCCGCCCCAGCGCAGCCAGAAGCGTTGCGCATCTTCGTAGGGCTGGGTTGCGAGATTGATATCGAGACGCATCTTAGGAAAGCAGGGCTCCCACCACTCCCGCCATTCTCCATTTCGGAACCGAACCGACACTGGTTCCAAGCTGCGAAGCGGCTACCAATTCCCCGACCGGAACTCCGGTCTGCGCCCCGAGCGCCGGGACGGCACCGGCGGAGTCGGCGAGACCGGCGACAAAAATCTGCTCCAGATTCAGGTGATAGGTATCCTGAAAAAACACAATCGAAGGATAAATCTCCTCCCCCAGTTGCTCTCCCGAAACGGCCACTCCGCGAGGGTTCTCCAAGGTGCGAAACAGCAACAACTGTTGCTTGTCCATGATGGCGATACTAGTCGTGCGCGCGTCCACCTTGACGACCATCGTCGGTCGCTCCGCTTTCGCTGCCCCCAAGGCGGCGAGCATCGAGGGCAAGACCACGCCGGGTGCGTAGCCGGCTTCGCGAAAGACCGATTCGTAGTCTTCGACCACGCTGGCCACGGCGACCGCGGCGATCACCCGCACGGCATTCTCGGAA
>JASHSL010000110.1 GCA_030040855.1 Terriglobales bacterium | reverse complement strand
AATTTCGTGGCACTCAGATGCGGCGACCACCGATCGTAGAGCGCCCGGTTGTTGTAGGGTGTGCCGGCAAATTCCCACTCATTGAACCAGAGCTCCTCGGTGGTCCCCCAAGCCGAAGTCGAATTGAACATCCCGTCGTGCGACACGATGCATTTGAAACGATCGGTATGACCGAGAATCCAATTCGCCATATACCCGCCATAGCTTGCCCCCAGCGCACATTCACGATCCTTGTCGATGTAGGGATCGTGCTGCTCGGCATAGTCCAAACCGGCCATCAGGTCTTCATAGGGCGCGCCGCCCCAATCGCCGTTGATTGCGTCGATGAACCTCTGCCCGTAGCCCGTGGATCCGTGAAAGTTGATCATCACTACAACGTAGCCATTGGCGGCAAACAACTCCGGATTCCAGCGATAGCTCCAGTCATCTCCCCAGGCGCCCTGCGGCCCGCCGTGAATGAGGAATTTCACGGGATATTTTTTGTTTCCATCAAAGTTCGGGGGCTTGACCACGAAGCCTTCGACCTGCTCGCCCTTCGCTCCGCGAAACCAGAAGGACTCTAACTTTGACCTGCTCACTTGCGACAGCAACCGCTCGTTCAGCTGGGTGATGGCCCGGGCCGCGTTCAGGGGACAATTGTTTTCTCCCGAATCCGCATCGCCGGCCGTCGCCGGACAACCATCTCCGGATGCATCGCTCGCGTAGATCTCGCTTGGGGCAGCGATCGACATTCGGCCGAACAGCAGTGTCCCTCCGTCAGGGGTGATTGCCAGGTCGCCGTTGTAGCCGGCAACAAGGACCCGCGGCTCGCCAAAGTGCAACGGGCTGCCGTCGGCCGCCGCAATCTTGAGCGCATGCAGGGCATAAATGAGAGCCTCACCCTGGTGCTCCGCGGTGAAGTAGACGGCCTTGGAATCGGGCGCCCAGACAAAACTTCCAATCCAGTGGTCGAAACTTTCCGTCAGATTTGTCTTCCTTCCCGTCTTGCGATCATAGAGCAGCAATCGAAACCGGTCGCTCTCATACCCCGGCCGAACCTGCGCACGGTAGGCGATGTATTTCCCGTCCGGCGAGTAGAGCGGAGTGGAATCGCTGGCTTTGTTTTCGCCCGTGATGTTCTTGGCTTCTCCGCCGTTCACCGAGACGATCCACAAGTCGTTGTTGGTGGAGATCGCTTCCGCTTTTTCGTGATTCGAGGTATAGCAGATCTCTTGCCCGTCGGGCGCAAATGCGTAGTCATCCTGCCCGCCGAGACTGAACACGGGAGCGTCATAATCTCCGGGAGTAAGGTCGCGGCTGGGCCCCCCCTCGGCGGAGACGACGAGTAAATGGTTTCTCTTGCCCTCGAGGTAACTGTTCCAATGGCGATAGAGCAGGCGATCGAAGATCATCGCCTTTACCTTCGAGTGAGATGATTCCTCAATCTTCCTCGCATTGCAGTCCTCGTCGGCACACCCGGGGTACACACTCGAAACAAACAAAATGTTTTTCCCATCCGGCGACCATAACTCCCCTTGGGCTTCGCTGGCGATGGCCGTGAGCCGGTGCACACGAGTGACGTGCCCGACAGCACCGTCAAAATCTGCGATCCAGATCTGCGATCCGCTCTCTTGGTTCGAGAGAAACGCAAAGCGCTTCCCATCCGGTGCCCAGCGCGGCCGATCCGCGTCCTGCCCAACAATGATCTCGCGCTCCTCGCCCCCAGAGGTGGGCGCCACCCAGATATGTGGTGTCTTCTTGTTCCCGGCCAGGTCCACGTCCAGCACGCTGAAGAGCACCCATTTCCCGTCCGGGGAAACCATGGGTTCGCCCACCCGCTTGAGCGACATCATATCTTCGAAGGTAAACTGGCGCTCCCCTTGTGCCCAGAATGGGGTTGCGCACAGGAACAGAATCACCCAACGGCGCATGATTTTCCTCCCCGAAAAACTCCTTGCGAAGCCTTCAGAAGCGACCTGAAACTCAGACGAAGCACGGAGTTCTGTTTGTGATGATAAAGCATCTTGGGAAGCTGGCTCGTAGCAGGACTTCCGAGGCGTAGCGTGGCGATGCACGCCGATAACTTTGCCGGCCTGCGATCTACTGGGCAGTTGCCCCTAGCCTTAGCTGCCTCCTCCTCGAGCTCCACTCCTCGTCGAGCCTGGCGGCTGCTTTCTGTGCTACAGTGCCTTGCTGATGGCTTCCAACCCGCAACCCCCACCCGCGCCGGACTGCGAACTGCTCTATTGCCCGCAATGCGCCGCCGAGGTCGCCGATCCCCTAATTTGTGGCGACTGTTCTGCGGTGATCTGCCGTCGCTGCGGCACGCCACTGGAATCCCCGGATGAGCTGGGAATCGGATGAGCCGTCGCACCACCATGGCTCCACTACTTGAAAAACCACAATCTGAATCTCAGCCTACGCTGCTGCGCGGACTGTCCCTTCTTGACTCGGTGCTGCTGCTGGTGAGCGGCATCATTGGCTCTTCCATTTTTCTTACCGCCAAGGATATTGCCGGCCCGCTGCCCCAGCCCATCTTATTTTTGCTGGTCTGGGTGTTGGGTGGGATTGTGTCTCTATTCGGCTGCGTTGCCTTCGCCGAACTGGGATCGATGTTTCCCGACTCCGGAGGGCAATATGTCTACCTAAGGGAGGCCTACGGCGATCTGCTGGCTTTTCTTTACGGTTGGATGCTGTTCAGCGTGGCCAACGGCGGAACCATTGCCGCTCTGGCGGTGGCTTCGGCCACCTATATGGGCGAGATCGTGCCCGTAATCTCCCAACAACACCTTGTGCTCTCCGCTCTGGGGCTCACCCTGACCCGTGCTCACCTGGTAGGTCTGGTTCTGATAGCCGCGCTGACCTACGTGAACGTGGTGGGGCTGCGTTGGGGAGCTCTGCTGCAAAATATCTCGACCTGGACGAAGTTCGCCGCCATGGCGAGCTTTGTGCTTTTCGGGTTGGCCCTTGGCAAGGGGCATTGGGGAAATTTCAGCGCCCAGGGCAGCATCACCCTGGGGCTACGCCCGGCGAGCTTTATCTCCGCCATGGGTGTAGCCCTCATTGCCGTCTTCTGGGCCTACGACGGTTGGGTCTACATCACCTGGGTGGCGGGAGAAGTCAAAGAACCACGGCGCAATGTGCCCCGCGCCATGGTGCTCGGCATCCTGGTCGTTGGTCTGATCTACATCGCGATGAACGTGACCTACGTCTATTCCATGCCCCTCGACCAAATCGCCCAGCACGAAACCATCGCCCATGCCGCGGCAGCCGCCCTGTTCTCTCCTCGTGCCGCGCGCTGGCTCTCGGCTACGATCGCAATTTCCTGTTTCAGCGCGGCTGCGACCTGTACCTTATCTGGGGCGCGGGTCTATCTCGCGATGGCGCAGGACGGAGTCTTCTTCAAGCGCATGGCGGTGATCCACCCCAAGTGGCGCACTCCCGCCTTCAGCCTGGTTGGCCAGGGTATCTGGGCAGGAATTCTGACCGTAAGCGGGCGCTACGACCAGCTCTACACCTATGTAATCTACGGCATGGTGTTGTCCTACACCCTAACCGTGATTGGATTGTTTATTCTGCGTGCCAAGCGGCCGGAGATTCCCCGCCCCTACCGTTGTACTGGCTATCCCTGGTTGCCAGCGATCTATGTGTTGATTGGTGCAGCCTGGACGCTGAATACGATCCTCACACGCCCGGCCGAAGCGTTCTGGGGAACCGCCATTGTGCTCGTCGGCGTGCCAGGCTATTTGTATTGGAAACGGAGCGGGCGGAAACCTTCCCCGGCGGCCTGAGCACCTACGACCAGATCTCGGCGGGCATCCGCCTGGGCTTCGTGCCCTTTGCCACTCTATACCGGTAGCGCAGTCTTTCTCGTGGGATTGAAGAAGGGCAGGGCCACGACATTGGCCCCAACCTTCTGCCGCACCGCCTCGATGGTGATCTCGATGTGCAACCGCGTTCCCAGCTTGGCGTGGTCGGTGTCGATGCTAGCCAGGGCGATCATTTTCTTGAGCACCGGCGACCAAGTGGTGGTCGTGGCTCTGCCCACTTGCCTTTCACCGCAATACACCGGAACCGCCACCCGTGATGCCTGGCTGGGAGCCACGGGCGCCAACCCGAATCTTTGGTAGTGCGCCTCGATCTCGGTCCAATCGATCTCCAGTCCCACGTACTGCCGCGGAACTCCCTTCTGGTTATCCTGTTGGAGAGCGGCTTTGCCCACAAAGTTCTCCTTTTGCAGGTGGACCATTTTGCCAAAGCCCAATTCGTAGGGGGAATATTTCTGGGATGGAATCAGGGCCTTTTTGCTGCTGATGTAATCGACCTCAATCAGCAGCAGCCCCGCCTCGACGCGGGCCACATCGAGCGCCAGCATCCCCGCGGCATGCAAATCAAACAGCTTGCCTTTTTCCATCAGCGCATCCCAGACCTTCACCGCACTGCTCCAGGCCACCCAAATCTCATAGCCCAAATCCCCGGTGTAGCCCGTGCGCGAGATGTCGACCGGCACGCCGGCAATCGTGCCTCGGGTCATGCGGAAATATTTCAGATTCGCAATCTCAGCCTGCGCCACCGACTGCAACAGCTTGCCCGAGGTCGGCCCCTGCACGGCCAGCGCGGCCACCCGCTCGGAGATGTCCTCAATCTGGACATTCATGTTGTGTCCGTTCTGGTGCAGCCAACGCAGGCTCGGATCGGCCGCGGTCCAGCGATACTTGTTCTCCTCGAGGCGAGTGATGGTGCCGTCGTCGATTACCTTGCCCTCTTCGTCGCACCAGCAACAATAGATGACCTGCCCCACCCCAACCTTGTGGATGTCGCGCGTGATGACGCGGTTCACCAATTTCGTCGCGTCCTTTCCGCTGACGAGGTACTTATAGAGTGGGGTGATATCGATCAGCGCGGCCGCATTGCGAATGGCATTGTACTCGTGCTCGTGATGAACTTCGTAAACGCTGACCGTGTAGTACCCGGACCACTCGCGGTAGTTGAGGCTCTGACAAAGTGCGAAGGTCCTTTCATGAAATGCAGTTCCGACAGGCAAAGCCATTCCCCTTTCCTAGCGATTCCCCGCGGGTGCCAGCCGGATTATATTCACGCTCGGCTTTGCTGGCAATGAGCGGGAAGCCGTCGAGCCGTAGAGACTTGCCGCTCGCCGATTCTCTCGGCCGGGCGAGAATGAAAGCGGTTGCTCTTCTTTTTCAGCGGGCGTGAGTCTCCGATCCACCGGCAGCCTTCCGGCTTCGATGATGCGCGGCGCGATCCGAGTACGAGACAGAAGAGCCGATTCCGGGTACAATGACCCTTCCGTTCCGCGCATTCATGATGCCATCGCCCTGGAGCACGATTCGCCGTTGGGCCGTCCTGCCGAGCGGACTCTAATCCGCCCGCACCTTGCTTCTCCTTTTGCGAAGATCACGTTTGGCGGCATTCTTGGACGGTACCGGGGTCCTGGTTAGAATTCATCGGGCCTGCTGAGCAACCCCCAGGAGCTCAGGACCGATAGGGAAGGCGAACAGCCATGGCAGCTGCAAAGCAAAATTACGATGTCCTGGTGATCGGCGGCGGTCACAACGGCTTGGTCAATGCAGCCTATCTGGCTCGCGCAGGAAAGAAGGTTCTGGTGCTCGAGCGCCGGCATATTCTCGGGGGCGCGGCCTGCACGGAGGAGGTCTTCCCCGGCTTTCACTTCTCGGTCTGCTCCTACGTAGTCTCCCTGTTGCGTCCGGAGATCATTCGCGACCTCGATCTTCCCCGCCATGGTTTGGAGATTCTCCCCTTGGACGGAACGTTCACGCCCATGCCCGACGGGAACTTTCTCTGGCGGGTGAACGATCATGGGAAAACCCATCGCGAGATTGCACGACATTCCAAGCTCGACGCGGAAGCCTATGACGAGTTCGGCAAGGCGATGCAAGCTATGTGTCGCTTTGTAAAACCGATCCTGAGCATGGTACCGCCCGATCCTACAACCCTTAGCCCGCGAGAGCTGATGAAGTTACTGTTCATTGGCCGACGCTTCCAGGGTCTCTCCAGCGAGGATAAGTACAACCAGGTGCAGTTGATGACCATGAGCGCCATCGACTTTCTGGACCAGTGGTTCGAGACCGATGTACTCAAAGCCACCATGTCAGCCTCTGGCATTATCGGAACCTTCCTCGGCGTGCGCTCTCCCGGAAGCGCCTACGTTTTGCTGCACCACTACATGGGGGAGATCGACGGCGCGTTTCGTTCCTGGGGTTTCGCACGCGGAGGCACCGGCGCCATCTCCAACGCGATTGCGGCGGCCGCGCGCGAGGCCGGGGCCGAAATCCGTACCCAGGCCCCTATCGCGAAAATTCTGGTGAAAAGTGGAAAAGCGCGCGGCGTCGTGTTAGCCAACGGCGACGAGATCCAGGCGCATATCGTTTCCTCGAGCCTCGATCCGCGGCAGACGTTTGTCAACCTGATGGATCCCGGGCACTTGCCCGGCGAATTTCTTGAGGAGGTCCGGCGCTATAAGTTCCGCGGTTCCTCTGGCAAGGTTAACCTGGCCCTCGATGCGCTACCCAATTTCAAATGCCTGAGTGGACCCGGAGCCCATCTTCGAGGGGCGATCTCGATCTCACCCAGTGTGGAATATATGGAGCGAGCCTACGACGATGCCAAGTATGGCAACTTCTCTCGCCGCCCCTATGTCGACATGGTGATTCCCACGCTGACCGATCCTTCCGTGGCACCTCCCGGGAAGCATATCCTGTCCTGTTTTGTACAGTACGCGCCCTATAAGCTGCGCCTAGGATTGAACTGGGATGATCAGAAAGAGGCGTTCGGCAACAATGTGATCGACACCATTGCGGAATATGCACCCAACATACGGGAGATCATCTTGCATAAGCAGGTTCTTACACCCTTGGACCTCGAACGCGAATGGGGCTTAAGCGAAGGGAACATCTTTCAAGGTGAGCTTTCCCTGGAACAGCTCTTCTTCCTGCGGCCGGTTCCCGGCTACGCGCGGTTCCGCACCCCTATCAAGAATCTCTACTTGTGCGGGTCGGCCACCCACCCGGGTGGCGGGATCATGGGAGCGCCAGGCCGTCTGGCGGCCCTTGAGATTCTGAAAGACGGCAAAGGAGCTGCCTGACGATGTCCGGCGCTCGCGACGTCGTCATCATTGGTGCCGGTCACAACGGTCTGGTCGCCGCCTTCTATTTGGCCAGCGCCGGCTACAAGCCTCTGGTTCTCGAACGTCGACCGCAAGCGGGCGGCGCCGCCATTACCGAGGAGTTCCATCCCGGGTTTCGCTCCTCCATCCTGGCGCACGCCGCCGGACCACTTCGCGCCGACGTAGTCCGGGATATGCAGCTCGAGAGGCACGGCTTGAAGCTGATCATGCCGGAAGTGGCCGTCGTCTCTTTCTCGCCTGACGGACGCGTTCTCACCCTGTACCACGATCTCAAGAAATCCAGCGAAGAGATCGCCAGATTCTCCCCGAAAGACGCGGCCCGCTATCCGGAGTTCCGCCAATCGCTGGCGAAGGTGAGCGAGGTGATCGCCAAAGCCCTTACGCTCACCCCACCTGATATCGCCGAGCCCAGCAAACGCGACCTCTGGGACATGCTGCAAACCGGACGCGCAATTCGCCGCCTGGGCAAGAAAGACATGTATCGCCTTTTGCGCTGGGGACCCATGGCTGTGGCCGATCTGGTCTCGGAGTGTTTCGATACCGAATTGCTCCGCGCCACTCTGGCCTCGCGCGGCATTTTTGGAACCTTTCTAGGGCCTTGGTCGGCGGGGAGCAGCCTGGTGCTGCTGATCCGCGCGGCCGCCGATCGACATCCCGTGGGCGCAGCTTGCTTCGCCGAGGGCGGAATGGGTGCGATCACGCAGGCCATGGCGGCTGCGGCTCAGCAAGCCGGAGCCGAGATCCGTACGGGGGCGGACGTGATTGAGATTAGTGTGGGGAACGGTGTGGCGCAGGGAGTGGTGCTCTCAAACGGAGAAGAGATCCATGCCCAAGCCATCGTGTCCAACGCCGATCCCAAGCGAACCCTGCTGAAGCTCGTCGACCCGATTCACCTAACGCCCAACTTCGTGGCCATGCTCGAGCACTATCGCATGCCGGGAACCGTGGCCAAGGTGAATCTTGCGCTTGCCGGTCTGCCTAACTTTGTCGGCCTCCGTGGCAATACCGACAGCTTGAAAGGACGCATTCACATCGGGCCGGATATCGACTATTTGGAGCGGGCATTCGACGAATCCAAGTACGGTAACTTTTCCAGGGAACCGTACCTGGAGATCGCCATCCCGTCGCTGACAGATCCATCGCTCGCTCCGCCCGGCAAGCACGTGATGTCGATTTACATGCAGTACGCCCCGTTCAAGCTCAGAGGCAGCGACTGGGAAACCCAGCGCGTAGCCTTGGGAGATACGGTGGTTCGAATCTTGGCGCACTATGCACCCGACTTGCCGCAGTTAATTCTCCATCACCAGATCATCACCCCACAGGATCTCGAAGACGTTTACGGATTGACCGGCGGACATATTTTCCATGGGGAGTTGGCGCTTGATCAGTTTTTCACCATGCGACCGCTGCTCAATTGGGCTCGCTATTCGACTCCGATCGCCAATCTTTTTCTTTGCGGCTCGGGTACCCACCCCGGTGCGGGCCTCACCGGCGGCTCGGGCGCCAACGCAGCCAGCGAGATCTTGAAACGGTTGAAGAAGAACTGACTGCTTCGAAGCCCAACCAGGTGCGGAGCCGTGTTTCAACCTGGAGTAATGCTTTTCTAGATTCCGAGAGGAAATCCGCAGCAAGTCGCTTGTGATATAAATATCGTTTCATTCCATCACCAACCAATGACTCTTTCAGGGGACCTATTCATCGTGAATTTCTATCATCGCAGCTTGAAAGGACATGATACGCGCAATGGCCGGGAATGTTATTTCTGTCGACTTTCCGACCCGGACTTCGAGAAACGCAAGCCCCAGGATCGTTTGGTGCAATGGCAACAAAGTGACAACGCATCGGCCCATCTCACCGAAGACGGCTATGTGAGGCATCGCATGGCTGAACTCATGAAGAAGTTGCAGGCAACGCCTAACCTCTGGCTGAGGGAATCGGCGTAATCCTGCACGACCCGATCGTAGGAGAGGCTTCTCGTCCTTGCTATTCCAGTTACCTAGAGAAACCACACCGGCGTGATTGGAGTCACAAGCTTGGCTGCGCTCATTGAGATACAATTTCGAAATGGATAACGCGACGAAGACCAGCCCATCTTCAGCGGAAATGCAGGAAATGTGCGAGCGACTCAAGAACATAGGGTACGCCATGTACAACCGAATCCGGATGTACGGCGAGGAATTCGAGGTAATTTCGAATCCTTACCCCGACGGCAAGGGGATTTCAGTCGAAGCAGTGTCGAAACGGGAGAACCGCGCCCGTGTTCTAAGGTTACCCCTGCCGGTTCTGCAAACTGTAGCGCGAGGAAAAGCCGCTGCCTAAGCTAACCTCTGATTGACTGACTCCCATTTGGTGTGCGGAAGCTACGCCTATGCTTGGCAGTCCCCCCCGCCCGGTAGCTCCGCGGCTTTCCGCGGACACGATCAGCCACAAACCGCCAACAATTTGCCCTCGAGGAGGACTGCGTGAGCCTCTGTCCTCTGCGACCGAATTCTCTACGCTTCAGGCCTGCATGCTTCCCTGTGCGCCAAGCAGCGGCCGAGGACTGGAGTGAGCGAACCGGCCGGAGGATGCGCTTGCGCGCACAGACCGGGGCTCAGCGCCCAAAAGAAAATTTGCCGGAAGCCCCTTATTCAAGTGGTTGGAGCTACCGGCAACCTCTCAGCAGAGGTGAGTTTATGATGAGGCCAAACCTACGCGGCTGCTTTTTTATGTAAGGCGAGTTGCGCCGGAGAATTCGATTTTCCCAGCGTCGAAATTTCTTCCTGCTCCCATGGCTTGATTACCTTCTGCACCTGACTAAGCAAGATCAGTTTCCTGTCTGGATCGCGCTCGGCAAACGCTGCTCGGTACAATGATCCGAAGTCTGCATGGGTTGGCTTCATGGGGAGTCCTCCTTGCGCACACACATCCCTCTTCCGCGCCCTACAGTCGATATGCAGGAACAGAAGATTTGCACCTTTCCCACAAAATTATGCACAAAACGACAGGGGTTCAATACCGTTTTCCCTGTAGAGACCTTAGAAGAACTCACGCGCGCGACTGGGTGCTAGAGGCCTTCGGCTGCGTATCGCGCGATCGCCATTTCGACGATTTCGCCAATCACGTCAGTATACGACTTGCCGGAGGCCTTCGCGGCCATGGCGAATTCCTGCTTGCTCGAGAGCCAGGGGTTGGGATTGGCTTCGATTACGTAGATTTCTCCCTTGGGTGTGAGGCGCATGTCAACCCGCCCGTAGTCGCGCAACTTGACCGCTTGATAGGCGGCTAGCCCGGTTTTTTGCAGTTGCGCGACCATCTCTTCCTCGAGATCCTCGACGAGATGTGACTTGGTCAGCTTGTGGGCCAGCGTTTCCTTCTCAAATTTGACATCGTAACTGGCGATTCTTGGTGTGCCTTCTGGCAAACGTGACAGGTCGAGTTCCACTAAGGGAAGCGCCTGTGCATGCTCGTAACTTCCGAGGATGGCGGCGTAGATCTCGCGCCCTTCAATGTATTCTTCGATCAGGGCCGGGGAGTCGAACTCAGTTTGGATATACTCCACACGCTCCATCAGTTCCTTCACGCTCTTCACCACGGATGCGGCGTCGATACCGATGGAGCCGTCTTCCCACACCGGCTTGACGATCAGCGGGAATGACACATCGTGCGCATGCTCGATCCGGCCGCGATACGCCGTGGCAAAGAATGGCGTCCTGATCCCGTGGAAGGCAAACATCTTCTTCGCCGTAGCCTTGTCCTGGGCTAAGAAATGTGCATGCGGGCCGCCGCCGGTATACCGTATGCCCAGCAGATCCATATAGGCGGCCACGTTCATTTCCTTGGTGTCGTCGCCGGCAAAGGCTTCGGTGAGGTTAAACACCAGGTCAGCTCCGCATTTCGCCAGGGAGGTGAGGCACTGCAGGTTCCCATCGAGCACCTGATAGAAAGGGTCATGACCGAGTTTTTCGAGAGCTTCGAAGATCTCCTCCCGATCTTCCTTTTCTCTTCTGTTGTTTTTGTGGCGTGCCTTCTTTTTGTTCCTCGCGGTCTTAGGCTCGACCTCAGGAGCCGGTGCTTCCTCGCCCCAAACGTCGTAGAGCACCGCGATTTTTAGCTTCGCGCTGACCATTTCGCCCTCCCCCCTTTGATTCTCTCGATCACGGCTGCACGAACTTTCCGCGTGCCACGTAATTCATCGCCAATGCCGTGGCATAAACCGTGATGTGCACGAGGTGTTCCGATTCCCGATTCAAATCCACAAACAAGTTGAGGTCCCCGAGCCTTTTCTCGATGGATTCGACCAGTTCCTTGATCAGCGGATGCGGAGCACCCGTCCAATACGTAACCTTGTCGACGACCGCCTTGCGGTGAGACTGCAAGAAGGCCTGCGCCGGTTTCGCCGTCTTACGCCTTCGCGAGGCATCAAAAATGTCCTGCAGATCTGTATCGAGCAACAGTTCGCGACTTTGAATTTCCTCACCATTCCGATGATAGAACTCGGCCACCGTCATTTCCATTTCGTCGACGGTCATGTCCGGCTGCCCTCTTCGGCGCACCGGATCGGTGTCGGCGAGTACGCGGGCCATGCGATCGATATAGCGCAGCTTGGCCAGGGCTCCCCAGCCTCGATAACGCCGGCGCCAGGCGGAACGCGGTGTCAGCCAGACCGCAAACGTCTCCGCAAAATCTTCGTCCGGATGCTTCTGCGCATACCACCCGGCCAGATAGCGAACATGATTTCGCGAGAAGGGGACGGGGCGATAGTGATCGCGATAGGGGCGCCGAAAGGAACCAAACAGCTGCTTCCATTCGCGAGTGCGGTAAAGCTTGTACGCGTAGTTGAACGCGTGTCCGGCCTCGTGCCGCAAGTACATCATGATCTCGCGGGCGTCTTCCAAATCGTTAGTTTCTCTCTCCAGTTGTGCCAGCTCCGGCTGGGCCAGGTAAAAAGGAATGCCGATGATCGGCTCCCCCGAAGGACAACCCCACTCGTCCGTGAGGTAGACCGCGGGACGAAACCGCAGCAGGTTTTTCCTCTCCAGTTCGCGGTACAGCTGCTGGACGAATGGCTCGAGCAGCGATCCCTCAATCCGCAAGCCCAGCCCGCGAATCGGAGTGCGGAGAACCTCCTCGAAGTTGGGGCGCAATGTTTCTCGTTCCGACACGGAACCTCGTCCATCCTAAACCCAGCGTCCGTCGCTGGAATGCGGGAAAGGTGGGAGAGTGCATCCTAGCAACAACCATAGCAAATCCAGGCGGTCGCCACAGGTCACGGCAGAGCTAGCCCGAAAGGGCCCCCAGGGCTCGGTTATAACCGGTAGCCTTCCGCCACCAGCGCCTTCTGGAACTCGCGCAGGAGAAATTCTACGTTCGCTTCTGTCGCCAGGGGACCCATGACTCCCACCCGAAACACTTTGCCGGCCAGCGGCCCGAATCCCCCGGAAATCTCGATGTCCGATTGCGCCAGCAACCGCGCTCGCACCTTGGCATCGTCGATGCCGGCGGGAACCCGCACCGTGTTGAGCGTTCGTATGCGGTGGCCTTGCGGCACATGCATGGCGAGACCCATGGCCTCGACGCCGTCGACAAAGGCTTGATGGCAGCAAAGATGCCGATTCCAGCGGTTCTCCGGTCCCTCTTCGAGAATCACCGCCAGCGCCTCGTGTAGTGCATAGAACATGGAAATCGGAGCGGTGTGGTGGTAGCGGTGCGAGGCGGTGGTATAGTCCCTGATCAACTTGAGATCCAAGTAC
>JASHSL010000109.1 GCA_030040855.1 Terriglobales bacterium | reverse complement strand
GGGCGAAGGAGTTGCTTGAGCTGTTGCGCGTTCAACTCCGGCACGTAGTGTTCGAAGACAAGATCGACGTAGGAACCGCGCGGGTTTGCATTCGCATCACTCGGGGCCACGGGGACGCTGCCGCCAGCGCCACCCACTTGAATGCGTTGGTACCACTTTTGTTTCTTGATCGGTCCCCCATTGATCTCAAAATGAATGCGATCACTCTTGATGTCGATTGCGCTGATGCGGGCCTGATCTCCCGGTTTCACCGACGGACCCCAAGTCGCGATCATCGCCTGCAGTTCCGGACCGCTGGGGGAGACAACGCCGTCTTTTAAGGTGAGCCCTTTCTTGCCCATGGGGAAAAAAGTGCGGATGTAGACAAGTTCTGAGTCAAAGGCCCGAATCAGCTCTAAGCGGGTCTCTTTCGAGAGGTGTGGCGGGGAAGAAGCTGGGTTAGCCTGTTGATCCGAGGCGTTCGCACTTGCCATGCTGATGAGGATGAAGATCAAGCAAACGTAATACCAGCATAGCTTCATGGGCCCGAGCCAACCTTTATCGATTATACCGCCCACCGCTGCTGTCGCAGCGTCTTTTCCACGACTGGCGTGCGAAACTCTGGGACAACGGAGGTGGGTTCGGTGATGACAGGAGTTGCCGCCGGGCGAAATTCAGCTGGTCAAGCTCCGCTTTCAGACCGCTTGATGTTCAGCGATGGCATAGCACGGTCGAGATTACCTATCTTCACTAAATTCAACAGATAGATGATTGCATTTCGTTCTGCAACCTGGCGGTTCAGGCTTTCATTCAGGGCAGGAGACGGCGATGCTATTGCGGCCGGATTGCCGAAGCCGGAGTTTCAAGCACGGTGAGGCCATCTCGGGCCACTTGCCAAGGCAGCACTCGACCGCCATTGTCTCCGATCGCGGTCGCGACGTGACTCACGGCGCCCTGTTCGACCAGGAAAATCACGCAGCCTCCACCTCCGGCGCCGCATACCTTTGCCGCTTGTCCGCCGTGTTTAGCAGAAATCGCGATCAGCTTGTCGATTAAGGGCGTGGTGATACGCGGAGCATTGCTACGGCGAAGTTTCCACTCTTCGCGCAGGAGCCGCGCGATCGAGTCCCAGTCGCCGCGAAGCAAAGCCTGGTGCATGGAGCGGGCAATCGCCGTGATGCGTTCAAAGTTGCGGAAGATGTGCCGATCTCCCTCCATGTGAGATTTGAACACCTTCCAATTGTTGATGCCGGATTTACGGGGTTCGCCGGTGTAGGCCAGCACGAAGCGCGACTCGATCTCCTTCGGAGCGAGCGGAACGGCTTCGCGGTGAATGCCGTCCACGTCAAGGTGGATCGCGCTCACACCCCCGTAGAGCGCAGGGTAGTAGTCCTGGCAGCCGGTGGGCACCTTGATGATCTGCGCCTCCACGTTTTGCGCAATGACGCGCATCTGTTCGAGCGTGAGGTTGCGCTCGGTAAAGCGGGCTAGTGCCGCAGTCGTGGCGATCATCAAAGCCGATGATCCCGAGATACCAGCGCCGGCAGGAGATTCGGAATTGGTTTCGAGCAGCAAGCCCGAGCGCGGGGCGAAGAACTGCACCAGACGCGCCGCCAGCGGCAGCCGAAAGCGTCGCGCCCGGCGCAATTCGTCAAAGCTGTCGAACGACTCTTCCTTCTTGGTATCAAGCGAGCGGAGGTGGATTCGTTGGCCTTTTTGGGCAGTGATACGGCACGTAGTCAGGATCTTGAGCGCGAAGTTGAGGGTCAGGGCTCCCGGGTGGAACAGATACAGAGGCCAGAGATCAATGGTTCCACCCGCCAGGTCCGCGCGACAGGGTGCATGGGCAATGATGCTTGGTTCGCTGACCGGATCGGAGAGATTCGGGTTGTATCCTAAGTGGCTCACGGCTCGGTCTTCGAAGTGGCCTCCGGCCAGCTACGTTGGCGCTTCGCATTCATTACGACAACACCCTTGGCTTGTTACGCGGACGTTTCCCTTACCGTGGCCTTTAGCCGTAGCGTGCATGGACCTGATCGGATGCTGATCGAACACCGTTAATGAAGCGCACCCACTGTGTCTTAGCATCTATCGCGCAGAATGTCCACCGGGTCACCGAAATTCCGTTTCATGGTTCAGATCCTAGTGGCAAACAATCTTGGGGAGGTCGAGCCTTGCCTGCCGCAACGACCTCCTAGGCAGAGTTCTCTCTTGGTACGCTTGCATGCTGCCTTGCGCTCGACGATTTTGCGTTGGAGACGGCAATTCCCGGCCCTCGGCCATGATTTAGAATTCGAGCCGCAATTCGAGTGCGATCATCCGCGGGCTACTGTCGCCGCCTAGACCGACCCCTAGCAAGCCCGTTGGGGGCGATGTGGTGTAGCTCAGCGCACCGAAACCAGTCTGGGTGGAGGGCTTGCCTGGAATGCCGGCAAGCACCATGCTCGGAAGAGCGAAGTCTGGATGATTGAAGACATTGAAGAATTGCGCGTCCAAACGAAGCTTGACGGCTTCCGCCACCGGGAACCATTTCGTAACGTACAGATCATTCCAGACAAAATCCGGTCCTCGCAAGGCGTTGCGCCCGAGATTCCCGAACTGGCAATGTTGCACGGTGTCGCCACCGTAGCAGGCTCCCGTGCTGGGATCGACGGTCGAGACAAAGGCGTCAGGGTTGAGCCACTGGATCGTGCCCGGCTGGGTGACGCCGGGAACGGGATGATGTTCATACCAGGATACGCCAGGTACAACACTCGCGAACTGCGGTCCACTGCCCTGCAGGATTCCTTGACCGTGCGCAGAATACGGCGTGCTCAGCACGGAGAATGGAACTCCGCTATGCCAAAACATGGTACCCGATAGCTGCCAGCCATTCAGCACGTAACCGAGCGAGCGACTCCGCGCTTTGCTCGGCAGGGCATACACATACTGTCCCGTGAGGTTGTGGCGGATGTCGTAATCGCACGGGCCGTAATCCCGCACCAGCTCTCCCGGCAAGGGCGACAGGATTCCTTGCGCAGAAAACCGCAGAAACCCGCCGTTCGAGACGGTGTCCAGGCAATGGCTCCACGTGTAATTGAGCTGCCCTGCGAGTCCATGTCTCATGCGCTTCATCGCAGTCAGTTGGAGACCGTGGTAGTGACTGTCGGCTCCGGTTGAGAATTGCGTAACCGCGCCCAATCGCGGGTCCTGTGGTTGCCTATAGGGGAACGGTGCGAAGCAGCCTTGGCACACGGTTTGATACCCATTGACCTGCGTGAGGTAGGGCTGGTTCACGGCGTGGGTGCCCACGTATTGAGCTTGGAGGCTGGCGTTTGCTCCGAATTGATGCGTCACGCCAAGACTCCACTCGAGGAAATAAGGCGGGCGGAGTTGACCCCTTGGAACCGCAGTGATGGCGACCGGAGGCAGACATGTGGCTGGATTGGCAAGCGGGGACGCACAGGAAAGTTGTCCCTGGGCAAAGCCGGAGGAGAACCTCTGATTGGCAGCGGTGGTTGCATCCACCGCGCTGTTCGGGACTCCGGGCGCAAGCGCGCTGCCGCCGACCGTGCCCAGAAGACCTCCTACGAATGTTTGCACGTAAGGCGGGTTCATTCCCACCAGATCGGCAACCGTTCCGGGCAAGATGTCGCTGAACACTCCGAAGCCCGTTCGGAGCACGGTTTTCGGTTCAAACTGCCACGCGAGCGCCGTCCGTGGTTGGAGGATCGCCAGCGGAGTCGAGGAGAACAGGTTCCGCAAATGCGTCTGAATCGCGGCGTTGAGCGGCTGATTGACATCATGCGAGATCGAAGCGAACGAGCCTCGAAGACGGGCGACTTGATCGTGCGGGTTCAGCGGGTTGGAGTTGAAAGTATCCCGTATGCCGATCGTCCAGGTCAGTTCTGGCCTGATCTTCCACGAGTCTTGCGCGTAGAGGTCGAGATTTAAGAAGTGGAAGGGTTCATTGGGGTCTGTCGGGAAAGTCTTGGTCGCCGTAGAGGCCACACCATAGATGAATTGCGGCAGGTCCGTGTAGTTGACGAGGGGAACCGTGCCTTGGCCGAAATCGTAGTCATTCAGGCGGAAGATCCGGGTATTGGTGCCGACCCGTACCTCGTGAGCACCACGGCTCCAAGCGAGATTGTCATTGAGGAAGAACCGGGAGGCACGCCTTCCCTGAAGCCAGGTGTTGTCCAGCCCACCCAGGGTGGTAAACGGGGCATTGGCACCGTTGCCCACAAGCACGATGGGAAAAGCCGAGAGAGTCTTTTGAAAATCGCTCGGAGCAAACAGGCTCTCGTACCAGGAGAAGGCGGGATTGAAGTAGTTGACCAGATTTTGGGAAAACACGCGCGTGTAGCCTGCCGCGAACGAATAGAGGGGCTGCGGGGACACGGAGTTGAACAGCGGATTGATTGGGTCTGTGTAGACAGCCTGCACCCCGGTATCGGCCTGAACGCGGAACCATGCGGTGTTGTTGGTGTTGATGTTGTAGTCGATGCGGGCAGTCTGCACCTGCTCGTGATCATCGCTCGAGTGCGAAACGCTCTGTCGATTCGCGCAACCGTCCCCGCCGGGAATAGCGCCGGAAGCCAACCCGCCGTCCGCATCGAATGGGCAGCCTAGAACTTTGAGCGGTACCCCCTGGGTATTTCGGTAAAGCGAGAACATCTTCTGGTAAAAGGGCCTCAGTTGCGGCTCTGGCGCATAGCTCGATCGTGTGATGGGATCGGTTCCACCGAGCGGAAGTTGCTGTAACACGTAGTGCTCGAAGGTGGCGCTCGGAACCGTGGTGGGAGTGACGATCGGCAGTGCGATCCAAATCCACTCACTGTCGAAGAAGAAAAATACCCTGTCGTGAACAATTGGTCCTCCCAGGCTGCCTCCGAAATGATTCACGTTGGAGCGAGGCTTGTGGTTGCCCGGTGTGGCGTTGGTGAAATAATCCGCCGCGTTCAGGATCGAACCGTTCCAGAGTTCGTAGAGGTTCCCGTGGAACCGGTTGCTGCCGGACTTGGTGACGTAATTGACCTGCGATGCGCCGTACCTGCCCTGATCGACGGAATAGGAAAGAGTATTCACCGTGACTTCCGCGATCGAATTCAATCCCAAAACGAGATTGGTCGAGAGACCGCTGTTGAGATTGGTGAGTGGGTCATTCGTTTCCAGTCCATCCACGATGTAGCCATTCGAAAGGGCCGGTAGTCCGTTGAATTCCACGTTGCCATACCCGTTGCTGCTTCCCACGAAGTCATTTCCGCTGCCCGCGGTATTGATGAGCGCACCGGGAGCGAATTGCAACGGATAGGTTAAGTCGCCTCCCGGATTGGGCAGGTCTTCAAGCGCGGGCGCGTTCAGGGTCGTCGACGTATTCGCGTTGCTCGGGTTCAGGACCGGGGCCTCGGAACTCACCTCGACGCTCTCCATCGAGTGAGCCACGCGCAAAACGAAATTCAGAGTTTGCCTTT
This sequence comes from Terriglobales bacterium, assembly GCA_030040855.1. Taxonomy (GTDB): domain Bacteria; phylum Acidobacteriota; class Terriglobia; order Terriglobales; family Acidobacteriaceae; genus JAFAGX01. Next base: position 6,209 of record JASHSL010000109.1, on the reverse strand, counting down.
GCCCTAGACCTGAGAAGACGCCGTCGGCCTGTTGCGGCTCAAATCCCCGCGCTTCGATGTGGACTGCGTAAATCCCTGGCTTCAGCTGGGGAAAGTTAAACCGACCTGCTTCATCCGTCCGGGCATGGCGCGTCGCGCCCGTGTCCTGGCTGGTGATGGCCACGGCGGCTCCTGCGACCGCTGCGCCGGTCGCATCCGTCACTTGACCCTGGATGGCGCTCGTGGTCTCCCCTTGGCCTAGGGCAGGGACGGAGAGCAAGGATACGGTAAGGGCAGCGAGTGCGAAAAAGCGATCTTGCATCAAACGCGAACCACCGGCAGCCACTACATACTTAAGCGCGACTGACGGTCGATAGTTAACCACAGTTAATATGGACAGTCAAATGCTAGCGAATGCGATTGGGCAAAAGACGAATGGTTGTTCCGAAGCCAACGCTTCTTTCCGGAACAATCAGGAGGTGATACGGCCCAATCCGGGGCGAATGCCCGCGTTTGGTGTTTTGCCGGATCTCCGCCCCTTGACAACGGGCTTCGCCACGGTCGCAAGGGGGGCGGCTGGTTAGGGGGAATCAGGTGCGCTCGGGATGATCCGGCGTGGCCGACGGCTGGCTGGAGGTAAGATTCAGGGCGCGCTTTATGGTTCCTCGCTCCTTCTGGATCTTTTCTTGCAGAAGCGTGATCGCATAGATCAGCTGTTCGGGACGGGGTGGGCATCCGGGAACGTACACATCCACGGGAATGACCTGGTTTACGCTCTGCACCAACGCATAATTGTTGAACACGCCTCCCGAGGTGGCGCACGCACCCATGGAGATCACCCATTTGGGCTCGGGCATCTGCTCCCAAAGTTGGCGAATCACGGGCGCCATTTTGTTGGAGACGCGGCCGGCAATAATGATCAGATCGGACTGCCGGGGCGACGGCCGGAATACTTCCGAACCGAAGCGGGCGATGTCGAAACGGGATGCGCCCATCGCCATCATCTCGATCGCGCAGCAGGCCAGCCCGAAGGTCATCGGCCAAATTGAATTCTTCCGCATCCAGTTGACGGCGTGGTCCAGGGTGGTGAGCACAACTCCCTCCGGCGCAGCATTGCCATAGGTGAGCTCCTTCACCATCCTCCTGCCATTCTCCAAGGCGACGTAGGGTCCGAAGCTGATGCCGTTGTCGTTCATCCTAGCTCCATTCTAATGGGGTCCGAGGTCTATCGTCCAAATCCTGGGAGGGTCTGAACCTCCGAGAGGCCAGTAAGTGGAGGCTAAACCATGAGCACGATTTTGCCGAACATGAGGCTTTTCTCCAGGTACTCGTGGGCTGCGCGCGCATCTTTCAGGGGAAAGGTGCGGTCGATGACGGGTTTCAGCCGGCCGGCAAAGAGGTGGCTGAGCACCTCGTGGAGCTCTCCCATCGTACCCATGTAGGAGCCGAGGAAGGAAAGCTGACGGGCAAACAGGAAGCGTAGATCGAAGGTCGCATTGGACCCGGCAGTGGCACCGCAAGTCACAATGATTCCCCCTGGTTTGAGAGACTTCATGCTCTCATCCCAAGTGGCGGCTCCGACATGTTCGACGACGATGTCAACCCCTTGCTTGTCGGTAATGCGGCGCACTTCTTGGGCGATCTTCTGCTTGTAATGATCGATGCCATAGTCCGCCCCGAGCGCGCTCGCCTTTGCGAGCTTAGCGCTGTCTCCGCCGGTGGCGATCACGCACGCGTGGAAGAGCTTCGCAATTTGAATGGCCGCGCTGCCCACCCCGGAGCTGCCCCCGAGGACAAGCACGGTCTGACCTGGACGAAGGCCGGCTCGCGTCACGAGCATGTGCCAAGCCGTCAGAAACACCAGGGGCACGCTGGCCGCTTGCTCGAAGTTGAGATGGTCGGGTATAGGAATGACCGTCTCCGGTGACACAGCGATCAGCTCACAATTGCCGCCATCCACCAGATTTCCAAGCACGGTGAACTCCGGACACTGATTCTGCAATCCCGCCATGCACTTCGAACAATGGTTGCAGAAGTGCATGGGCGCAAGCAGCACGCGCTGCCGAGGTGCAAAGCCGGTAACGTATTCACCGACAGAGACGATCTCGCCCGCAATGTCGCTGCCCAGAATGTGAGGAAGCTTGACTCCGGGCAGGCCTTTGCGTACCCAGAGATCCAGATGATTCAGGGCACAAGCTTTGATCCGAACCAGAATCCGGTCTTTGCGCAGTTCGGGATCGGCCACATCTTCCCAACGCAGAACTTCCGGACCGCCAAACTCGTGGATGCGGATGGCTTTCATGCCGGCAACCTCTGAGGCTTCAAACTCGCACAGGTCGGGCCCCAGCAACCTTTCGCGGGGCAGCGGAGAGATGCCAGACTTCGCCCAGAAGTCCTCTCCACAGCACGCTGCGCAATCCATTCTAACCTCCGCTCGAGCGGCAACCTGGTACGGGATGCAATTGCCCGGTTCGTGGCTCCCAGGATCCCGCGAGAGGTGGAGCCCGCGGCAAAGCGCGTGGCCGATCGCCCTCGACCCGCTGTGCCACAGGAGACTGAAAACCTGGACGATGAACGCCGCCCGGCAACCACTTTCGTTTGCGTTGACTTGCCCGCCGCTAGGACGAATAATCAAGGCGATGGACATTTATGAGGAGATCGTCAAGCTTCGCCGCGAAGGCCGGCGGGGTGCCTTGGCAACGATCGTCAATGTGCGCGGCTCGATTCCCTCGTTTGAGACGGCCAAGATGCTCGTGCGCGATGACGGCTCGATCGCCGGTACTATTGGCGGAGGTTGCGTGGAGGCGGAAGTGTGGCAAGCGGCTCGCGAAGTCATGGAAACCGAGAAGCCTCGCAGCCTGACTTTCAATCTGAATCAGGATCCTAAGTACGATACCGGACTTGTGTGCGGCGGAACCCTCGATATCTTCGTGGAGCCGGTTTTTCCTCCAGCATTACTTTATATCTTTGGTGCAGGCCACGTATCGGTAAGTCTTTACCAGGCGGCAAGAAATGCAGGCTTTGATCTGATCGTGGTGGATGATCGGCCGGCCTACGCGAACCCTGAGCGCTTTCCTGAAGCGAAGGAAGTGATTGCCGAAGACTTCGAGCAAGCGATGGCTCGGATCACTCCCAATGAGTCCTCCTACATCGTAATTGTGACCCGCGGCCATCGCGACGACATGCGGGTGCTGCGCTGGGCCGTTCAAACCCAGGCGCGGTATATCGGTATGATTGGCTCCAAGCGTAAGACGATCGCCATCTTCAAGGAACTCACGAGGGAAGGGATTCCCGCCCACCTGTTTGAGCGAGTACACGCCCCGGTTGGCTTGGATATCGGAGCGATCACGCCGGAAGAAATTGCCGTCGCCATTACGGCTGAGCTGATTGCGGTGCGCCGTCATGCCGAGGGCTCCTTGCCCCACATGAGCTGGTTCAAATCGCACCCCGAAGGGGCCGCCCCGGAACCGGTGGCGGCCCGGGAAGACGTTGAAGAAGAGCTCTAACCCGAGAGAAACGAACTGCTCTTCTTGGCCCTGCTAGGTGGCGTTTGGCGGTTGCTGCCCTCTCCGACTTCGTTCTGCTATCTTGCTCTCATGGCGGGTGCGCCCAACCTATGTGGAGTCATTCTGGCAGCCGGGGCATCTTCCCGCATGGGTACCGATAAGGCTTTGTTGAGTTGGCCGCCGGCCGGTTCGGGTTCGATTTCTGGACAGACCTTCCTTTCTGCGGCAATCCAGTCCTTCGATCCTTTCTCCGAGATGGTGATTGTCGTGGCCGGCCACAATGCGTCGAATCTTGCCCCCGTGGTTTACGCACAGGGAGCCGTTCTGATAGAGAATCCAGCTCCGGAGCGGGGCCAATTCAGCTCCCTGCAAGTAGGATTGCAAGAAGTTCTGAATCGCGGTCGGGACGCGGCCATCCTCACCTTGGTCGACCGGCCGCCGGTCCAGCCTTCCACCTTAGAGAGACTCTGCCATCAATTTGCGACTAGGCCGCACCAGATTTGGGCAGTCATCCCGGAATATCGCAGCCGCCACGGGCATCCTGTTCTGATGGGAAGGGAGATGATCGAAGCATTCCTGAAAGCTACGCCGACCGCGAACGCGCGCGAGATAGAGCACACAAACCAGCACCATATCGAATACCTCGCGCTCGAGGATCCCATGATTACGCTGGATGTAGACACCCCGGAAGATTATGCCGCGCTGGCTTCCTTGTTATAGCCCCGGTAAGATTCGAAGATGGAACTGATCGTCGCCGAGGGAGCCTCTTGAAACCCGCAGAATTTATCGCAACCGTCCTCAAGCTCCAACCCAAGCTCGCGGTATTTGATTGCGACGGCACCTTGTGGGCGGGAGATGCCGGCGAGGAATTCTTCGATTGGGAGCTCGAGCGGGGGCTGGTTTCCGAGGACATCGTGCGTTGGGCGCGTGCCCGCTACGCCGACTACAAAAATGGCAAGGTGGACGAAGGCACCATCTGTCGGGAAATGGTGACGATGCATCGAGGGTTGGCAGAAGAAGAGGTTCAGGGCGCGGCTAACCAGTTTTTCGAGGAGCGCTTCCGGGCACAGGTCTTCCCCGAAATGCAAAGTCTGGTCGATCAGCTGCGCCTCTCCGGATGCGATGTCTGGGCAGTATCTTCGACCAATGAATGGGTGATTCGAGCCGGGATGAAATATTGCGGAATCCCGCAGGACAGGATCCTGGCTTCCTCGGTGGTGGTTGAGAACGGCCGGGTGACCGGCAAGTTGGTTCGCGTCCCTACCGGACCGGGAAAACCGGCTGCCATTGGCGAGGTAATTGGCCGTCGTCCCAACGCTGCCTTCGGGAACTCCCGCTGGGACACGGAAATGCTTGCCATGGCGGAGCACGCCTTTGTGGTGAACCCCAATCCCGATCTGAAAGCAACGGCCCAAGAGCGGGGCTGGAACACTTACTACCCAGCGCGGGTGCGGGCCCGACAAGGTGATAGCTGCTAGCTCCAACTACAGCTATACTATAGGAGCCACGGCAGTGAACCTGATGGGGATAAGGCTTATGGTTTCCCCGCCGAAGAGAATGTCAAACAAGCTGATCCTAACCCATTGCTTGTTTAGTGGTTTCACCTATGCACCCAACGAGACCAGCTGCTGCGACATCTAAGAGGTGGTCGATGCTGATATCGATGAATATACGCTGTGATCAGTGTGGCTACGAAAGCGACTCGCGTTATCGCTTTTGTGGAATGTGTGGCGCCAAGCTGCCTCTTCCCCCTGCCCCGGGGAGTGAACCCGCAGCCGCGCGCCCCGAGCGGGAGGAATCGAGCCGGCCGATGAGCGCGCCATCGTTCTTGGGTTTGAGTGAGGAACCACCGACCAGCAGTGTCACTTACCTGCTCGAGGACGAGCTGAGCACAAGCCACTGGAAACGCACCTTAGTCTTGGTTATTTGCCTCGTGGTCCTTGGCATTGCAGGTTGGCACTGGCGTACACAGCTTCATGCCTATGTAACCGCCAAGTTGGCGCAGCAACCCAGCAATAATCCGGCGGAAGCTCCAGCTCCCGCCGAGGCACCTGTTTCTGTTCCGCCTGCTTCCCGCCCCACTGCGGAGGTGGCACCAGCCAGTCCGAATGCGAACGCCGCGGTTGAGAAGCCAGTCACTGGTGTTAGTGACTTACCAGCAAACCCACCGCAGAATTCCGCTCCACCCGCCCCACCCACGGCAGTCCTCCCGCCTTCAAGCCCGCAGCCGGAGGCTGCAGCGGCGGCGAAGCCGGAGCAAACCGTCGACAACCCGCCTGCATCCACAAAGCAAGAGGTTCCCACAGCCGCGTCCCAAATTTCCAAGAGCACGGAGCCCCAAGTTCAAAAACCAACTTCGGTACGGAACACGGGCGAGCAGTTAGAGGCAGATGGCGAGAGGTATCTATACGGAACGGGAGGAGTGGCGGCCGATTGCAGCCGTGCTCTGAAGGACCTCACCGCTGCTGCAGGACAGGGTAGTGCCAAGGCGTACAGTGTGCTCGGAACGATTTATGCAACCGGTCACTGCACGGGCCGGGATCTGACGTTGGCGTATCACTGGTTCGCAAAGGCGCTGCAGCAGGACCCTGGAAATACTCGGCTGCAACGTGATCTGCAAGTTCTGTGGAATCAAATGAGCGACGATGAGAGGCAGATTGCGATGCGCACCCGGCGCTGAGTTCTGACTGCTTCGAATGGGTTGGGTACGCTTTGGGGCACGCT
>JASHSL010000011.1 GCA_030040855.1 Terriglobales bacterium | reverse complement strand
TGGCGCACCCGACCGCTGCTCAAGCCGGCCGATCTGCCGGTTCCGGTTCACGGAGCCGAGCTCGAGCATTTTCGCGAGCAGGTGAGGAAGGAAACCGAAGCATGACGCTGGTGCTTCTCGCCTGCTTGTTCGTTACCTTCGGCGCTTTGGTCTACGTTTTCTATCTTCCCGGGCAACTCTATCTGGGCGAGCCCAAGACCCGCATATCGTATTTGCGCGAACGCAGAGAGGTGGTTTACGACAATTTGCGCGACCTGAATTTCGAATATAACGCGGGGAAATTCCCCGAGGCGGATTACCGTGCGATGAAGGCTTCGCTTGAAGAGGAAGCTGCAGCCGTGCTGGCGGAGATCGCGCACCTCGAAGCGGCCGCGGAAGGAGCTGCCGCCGGCCGCAAAAAAGGAGCCGGAAGTTGAAATCAACCGCATCGAAGTGGGGAGGGAACTGCTCTGCGCTTTCAGCCATTCTGCTGGTCTGCTTTTCGTTGCCAGCAAGCCTGGCTTCCGCCCAGACTACCCTCACCGGAGTTGCTACCAACGGAACGACGAAACAGCCGGCTGCCGGTGACGACGTGGTGTTGCTCAGTCTTTCTCAGGGCATGCAGGAAACCGATCGCAGTAAAACCGATGCCATGGGCCACTTCAGTCTCAAGCTTGATGACGCCGGGGCTCCTCACCTGGTCCGTGTCATCCACCAGGGGGTGACCTATCATCACATGGCTCCTCCGGGAACGACCTCGGTCCAGATCGCGGTCTACGACGTTTTGACGAAGGTCGTCGGTATCAGCGTCGCGGCGGACATGATGCGCATGCAAGTGCGCGGCAACCAACTCGAAGGGATTCGCCTCTTTGCCCTCGACAATAAGTCGAGCCCGCCGCGCACCCAGATGAACGACCAGAACTTTGAGTTCTATCTGCCGGAGGGCGCAGAGGTGGTCCAGGCGCTGGCTACGACCGCCGGAGGTCAGCCCGTCAATTCTGCGCCCGTGCCGCAAAAGGAAAAGGACCGGTATGCATTCGTGTTTCCTCTGCGCCCCGGGCAAACCGTGTTTCAGGTTGCCTTCCGCCTCCCCTACAACGGCCAAGCGAGCATTCGTCCCAAAGAACTCTATGGAACCGAGCATTTCGTGGTGATGCTACCGAAGACCATGCAGTTCAAAGGGGCTCCCGGTACGACATTTCACCCAGTTGAAGACCCACAGCAGCCCGACACAGTCGTCGAGGTTGCTTCCAAGACCACCGCGGGACAGCTGCTGGACTTCTCGATTTCCGGCGCCGGAATGCTGAGCGACAGTGGCGACAATCAGGACGCCGGGCAAAGCGCCTCCGCCGCTCCCGGCCGTGATTCGCGTCCCGGCGGCGGGCTCGGACCGCCCATTGACGCGCCTGATCCGCTCGAGAAGTATCGTTGGTACATTCTGGGAGGGTTCGCGGCTGTGCTTACGGCCGGAGCTTTCTACATCGTTCGAGATTCGAAGGTCAGGGCGACCGCCGGCTGGGCGCCTCGAAAATTCGACCGGCCCGAGATGCCGCGGGAGCAGAAGCCGAAAGCGGCAGGCCAGTCCGCAATGCTTCTCGACGCCTTGAAAGAAGAGATCTTTCAACTGGAGCTCGAACACAAGCAGGGTAGCATCTCGCAGCAAGAGTATGAAAAGGCCAAGGCCGCGCTCGACCAGACCCTCGAACGCGCCGTGCGCCGGACCACCACCAAAACTACCTGAAGCCAGGCCGACCGCTCTCGCTTCCGAGCGCCGACCCCGGGCCAAACCGAGGGGGAGTCGGCAAAACATGGAGCTAGCAGTGGTTCCTGGTCGAACAGGAGATTGCATCGCTGCCCTGTGCTGGGCCATCTAAAGAGAAGAGAATTGCGATGGGGAACACCTTCAAAACTGCCTTCTTGCTGACCTTTCTTACGCTTTTGCTCCTGCTCATCGGGCGGGTGTTTGGGGGAGAGAATGGAATGGTGATCGCGCTTATCTTTGCCGCGATCATGAACTTCGTCTCCTATTTCTATTCCGACAGGATTGCCCTGGCCATGTACCGTGCGCAGCCGGTCAGCCGAGAACAGATGCCGCGGGTGTATGACACGGTGGAGCGCCTGACGCAGAAGATTGGCATCCCCATGCCTAAGATCTACGTCATTCCCACGGACTCTCCGAACGCGTTTGCCACCGGTCGCAATCCGCAACACGCTTCGGTTGCCGTCACCGAGGGGATCCTCAACCTGCTCAACGACGAAGAGCTCGAAGGAGTGCTGGCCCACGAGTTAGGCCACGTGAATAACCGTGACATCCTGATCAGTTCGGTGGCAGCCACCATCGCGGGCGCCATCACCTATCTGGCGCATGTGGCCAGGTGGGGGATGATCTTTGGCGGTTTTGAGCGGGATGATCGCGATCGCGGGGGAGGGCTGGCGGGACTGTTGATGCTGTTTCTTGCCCCCCTGGCGGCCATGTTGATCCAACTTTGGGTGTCTCGCACGCGCGAATACCAAGCCGACGCCAGTGGCGCACACTACACCGGAAATCCTTATGCCTTGGCCAGCGCTTTAGCTAAGTTGGACGCTTACTCGCGCCGTGTGCCCATGCAAGCCACACCCTCGACGGCCCATCTGTTCATTATTCAGCCCCTGCTGGGAATGAGTTTTGGCAGCCTGTTCTCCACCCATCCCCCTATCGCGAAGCGCATCGAGCGTTTGACGGGACGGCCTGCGGAGTTCCTGCAGTAGCCCTTTTCCGGCTCAGCCTTCGAGAAGGCGACGGCAAGCAGTCTTTATAACCTCCGTAACCGCCTTCTCGAAGCGTCACATAGTAGAATCGCCTGGATGTCTGCGGAAATCGCCAGTGCCGTCTCTCATCGTGCGGCTCAACTCGAAGTCGCGCTGCGCCGGGTGATCCGCGGCAAGGACGACATCATCCAGCTGGCAGTCGTTTCTTTGCTGGCGGGCGGCCACCTGCTGATCGAAGGCGTCCCCGGCGTCGGCAAGACCACCCTGGGGCAGGCCCTGGCACGGGCGCTCGACTGCAGCTTTCAGCGAGTGCAGTTCACGAGCGACATGCTGCCCTCCGATGTGCTGGGGATTTCCATCTATTCCGCCATTGAGCAACAGTTTGAATTCAAGCGGGGGCCGGTCTTCACGCATGTTTTGTTGGCGGACGAAATCAACCGCACGACGCCGAAAACCCAGTCCGCACTGCTGGAAGCCATGAACGAAGGCCAGATTACGATGGACGCGCACTCCTACCCTCTGCCCCAGCCGTTTCTGGTGATCGCGACGCAGAATCCAGTGGAGCATCATGGCACCTATCCTTTGCCGGAGTCCCAGCTCGACCGGTTTTTAATCCGGGCGCGCATGGGCTATCCGGATCGCGAGGCGGAACGCGAGATTCTGCGTTCGGAGGCCGGAAGCGCCAAGCTAGAAACTATGCGCCCGGTGCTGTCGGCGGCAGAGGTGATGGAGCTGCAGCAAGCGGTGAAGCAGGTTCGCGTCGATGAGTCGCTCATCCAGTACGCGCTCACCATCGCCAAGCGCACGCGGGAGTCAGAACATTTGTCCCTGGGGGTATCTCCTCGAGGTTCGCAGATGCTCTACCGCGCCGCGCAAGCCATGGCCTTCCTCGCCGGCCGCAACTTCTGCACTCCGGAAGATTTCAAGCGTCTGGTGCTGCCGGTCTTCGCCCACCGTATCGTGGTCAATAGCGCCTACGGTTCCACCTTGCGGAAATCGGAGCAAGCCGAGCAATTGCTCCGTGAGATTCTCGAATCGACACCGGTGCCGGTCTAAGTGCTGGCTCGAGCTTTCTAGAGGCGAGGGTCAGAGTCCGGACGCCTTTTGGCGCAGAGGGCATCCCACCCCCGGAAAATTGGCCTTGTGTGCACGCTCTGGTGGATAATGTCCGCCATGCCCTTTCTGCGCTACCTCATGCTGCTTGCGCTCATCGTTTGGCTCGGCGGGCTGATCTTCTTCGCCTTTGTGCTCGCGCCGACCGCCTTCTCCGTGCTCCCGACGCGTCATCTCGCCGGCAACCTCGTGGCCCGCTCGATTCAGATCCTGCACTGGATGGGCCTCATCGCAGGAATCGTGTACCTGGCCAGTTCTCTCGTTTATGCGCGGTTTTCCACCGGCGCTTTCGCGCCCTTCGCCGCCCGCCACTCAATCGTCCTTCTGATGCTCATACTTACTTCGGTCTCCCAATTCGGCATCCTTCCGAAAATGGATGCCCTGCGGGCCGCGATCGGGGAGATTGACTTCGTGCCCCTCGACAATCCCGTCCGCCTGCAGTTTGACGCCCTGCATGTTTGGTCCACACGAATTGAAGGAGCAGTGTTGCTGCTCGGTCTGGTTGCCACCTATCTGACCTCGAGCGCCTGGAATCGCCAGTGAATCGGCGGCGGTCCTCCGGTCCTCCCGCTTGATTTTGGTCTCGACCTTCGCATCATTTATTCTCGAAGTTTGCTTGGCCAACGCTCGAGGCGGGGAAACTTTCCATGAAAACGGGTATCATCGGCCTGCCGCAGGCGGGTAAGACGTCTTTGTTTCGCATCCTGACGAGGGCGCATCTCTCCGAGCATGCCTACTTGAGCTCCCGGGAAGCGCACACCGGGATGGCCAAGGTTCCCGACGAGCGCCTCGATCGTTTGGCAGCCCTCTATAACCCCAAGAAGCTGACGCACGCCTCGGTGGAGTACGTGGATGTGGGGGCGATCGGCCAGGAGGCACTCAAGGAGAGTACCTTTGTGGGGCATCTCCGAAACGTAGACGCCCTGGCTCACGTCCTTCGCGCCTTCGAAGATCCCAGCGTGCCTCTGGTCGAACCGCTCGATCCGCGTCGCGATATCGGGAAGGTTGAGTTCGACCTCATGGTCAGCGACCTGGGGCAGATTGAAAAGCGGCTGGAGCGGCT
>JASHSL010000108.1 GCA_030040855.1 Terriglobales bacterium | reverse complement strand
GCAAAGCGACGTGCCCGTGCGCCGCCAAGCAAGCGTTCAACAGTTCGTGCTCTCGGGTTTGCTTTGAGCGGGCTGATCGCTTGCAAGTAAGGTGCGCAGGGGGACCAACTCTTGCAAGGGTCTGGCTGCACTCGCCCTAATGGGGTTAAGCCAGCTCCCTCGCACTGGAAGCCAGGGATGACACTCCACCCCATTCCTCTGCATCGGCACAGCTTCGAACTCACGAGAATCTCCGGAAAGGGAACCTCAGGAATCTCAAAGATGTCGTCATGCTCTCATGCTCGGCTATCCAGAAGCTGAGATCGACTTCGTTGCCGACAATCCGGGGTTGACGCTCTTTCACTGTCACCGGCAACTCCACATGGATTTCGCCTTCATGACATTGTTTGACTACGTGTGATTCTCGCGATGGCTTGTCGAGTGCAGTTCATGGCCTACGCTTGTTTCCGAATGATCTGCGTTCGACAGGTTTGGCACAGCGCCGTGCCGCGCAGGTCAATCCACTCTACGGCATGTGCCGAAGCCATGACGCAGGCGTAGTCCTGGCAGTGTCTCAAGTCGAGCGTATGCCCAAGCTCGTGAACAGATTCCTTCAGCAACCGCTGTTCTAGCAACTCCGCATCCGGCTTTAGGCCGTAAAACTCCTGCCGCAAGCGGTAGGTTGAAACCACAGCACAGGGCCCGCCCATCTGCGCTTCGCCGAAAACGAAGGTCAAAATCGGGATATACAAATCAAGTGATGTAACTCCCAACAGCCGCCAGGTGCGCCGGCTGACTAAGCCCTGCATGCGTTGTAAAAGTTCAGAAGAGTGGTGCTGCTGCCGTTCCGAGTGAAAGGCCGGTGCGGGATCGAGAACCGGGGGCAGCACTTCGCAGAGAACGTCTACAAACTGCGGAATCCCGTTTTGCAGGCCCCGCAGCAAATTGTCGTCCACCTTCCCGATCGGCAGCAGTTGCAGCAGCTTCATCGGCTTTCAATCGGAGTTCTCGACCAGCCATATTTCTTCAGCTTGTGGTGTAGGGTCACGCGATCGATATCCAGGATTTCAGCGGCACGGCTCTGATTACCGCCACATTCCTCAAGCACACGCAATATATGAGCGCGTTCCACATCCTCCAGGGTTCGCTCGGTGCCCTCGTGCGCCGCTTGCGATTTGAAAAGGAAGTCCTGCACACGCAGCTCCGTCTCCTGCGCCAGCACCATGGCACGTTCCACGGCATTTTCAAGTTCACGCACGTTTCCAGGCCAGGGCTGTTGTTGCAGCCGAGCCATAGCCGCGGGCTCAACCCGCGTGATGCGCTTGTTCATGGTCTGGGAAAATTTGCGCACAAAATGATCCACCAGCATCGGAATGTCTTCTCTACGTTCCCTCAGGGCAGGTAGCTCGATATGGAACACATTCAGCCGGTAGAAGAGATCAGGACGGAATTTGCCCTCTTCGATCAATTGCTCCAGATGCTTGTTGGTCGCAGCGACGCAGCGAAAGTCCACTTTGATAGACTGATTGCCGCCCACGCGCACGATTTCGTGCTCCTGCAAAACACGCAGTAGGTCGGTCTGCGTTTTCAGGCTGATGTCACCAATTTCATCCAAAAAAACCGTGCCGCCCTCAGCGATTTCGAATTTTCCTTTCTTGCGGTATTGTGCTCCGGTGAAGGCGCCCTTCTCGTGGCCGAACAATTCACTTTCCAGCAGCGTCTCCGTGAGCGCGCCGCAGTGAATCACGACCAATGGATGGAACCGCCGCGGACTTTCTGCATGAATCGCCCGAGCCACCAGCTCCTTGCCAGTCCCGCTTTCGCCAGTGATCAGCACCGTCGCGTCAGTTGAACCAACGGTCTCAACTGCTTCGAAAACCTTGCGCATGGCGGAGCTTTGTCCGACCAGCTCTCCGGGGTGCGTGGCCTCGGCTACGGTTTCACGCAGCCGTTCATTTTCTTGTTTGGTGTGCTTTTGTTCCAGCGCTTTCTTCACCAGATGCGCGATTTCATCGGGATCAAGCGGTTTGGTGACATAATCGTAAGCGCCGCTTTTCAACGCTGCGACCGCGGTTTCGACAGAAGCATATCCGGTCATGATGATCACGGCGAGATGCGGATCGATCTCATGCATGCGTCGCTGCAGCTCAATACCGTCGGTGCCGCGCATTTTGATGTCCACCAGCGCCACATCCCAGCGTTGTTGGGCTAACAGTGTGAGAGCATCGCTGGCGTTTTCTGCGCTTCCCACCTCGTAGCCTTCCTCTTGAAACCATTTGCGCAGAGAATCCCGCACGCTGAGTTCGTCGTCGACGATGAGCAATTTGTCTTGTTGGCTCACGTTCATTACCTCGTTGGTCACCGTTCCCAGATCCTAGTGCACTGCGGCCATCGCGCCGGCCTGCAGCGGCAACATGATCGTAAAGGTCGTGCCTCTTCCCACTTCCGACTGCACTTCGATGCGTCCGTGGTGGCGCTCGATAATTCCGTGGCTGATCGCCAGGCCCAGTCCCACGCCATGCCCGCTGTCTTTGGCGGTGAGAAAGGGCTCGAAAATTTGCGGCAGCATTTCCGGTGCAATGCCCGTGCCATCGTCCCGGACCTGAATCTCCACTTCACCGCGGCGTTGGGATGTGTGCAGCCACAAATTGCCACCGCGCGGCATGGCATCGAGGGCGTTCACCACCAGCGCGATCAGCACCTGCTCAATCTGCGCCGGATCGCACTGCACGCGTGGCAGACAAGGGGCGAGATCGAGATGCAGCTGGACGGCGCTCAACTCCATCTGATGCTCGGTGAGGCGCACACTACGCTCGACGACCGCGTTCAGGTCCGTGGCTTCTAGGTTCATAGGCGCTGAGCGCGAGAAACTCAGAAGATTCTTCACCAGATCGCCGCAGCGTCGGCTTTCGCCGACAATCAAATCGAGGCACTGCAAAGCTTCGTCGTGCTTCTCGCGGCAGATCTCGCCCCGGTCGATCCACTTACGAAGCAACTTGGCGTAGGTCAGGATGCCGGAAAGCGGATTATTGATTTCATGCGCGACGACCGCCGCCATCTTGCCGATCGAAGCCATCTTCTCGATATGGAGCGCGTGCTCGTGCGCGGTTTTCAGTTCGCGGGACTTTTGATCCACCCGTTCCTCCAGCGTTTTCGTCCAGGCCACAATCTCGTCGTTGGCGGCGCGCAATTGCAGGCTCATGTTGTTGAACGACCGCGCAAGATCCCCGACTTCATCCTGCGAATCGACCTTGATCTGAAATCCCAACTCCCCGGCGGAAAGCTGTTCGGTGCCCTTTTTCAGCGCACGGGTCGGCCGGCCAACCACCCACCAGACAAAAAGCCAGACCAAAAAAGCGATCACCAACAATGCGACCAGGGTGTAAGTCACCATGCGGCGGCTGCTTTCAGCCAGCTGCACGTCGGTTTTCGCGAGGGAAAGATCGGTGTCCAGCACACCAAGAATTTTTTGTTCTGTCGGATGAACGTGGCAGGCGGAGTTCGCGCAGGCTGGCTGATTTTCGATGGGCGTAACGATGCCCAACACCCGAAGCCCGGCCCCGGTGCGGTAAATGCGAAACCGGTCCGGACGGTCAAGGCGCGTCAGCGGCTGGGAACGGCTGTGGCAGCCGTAGCAGGCTTCGGCGTTCTTGTCGACAACATGATTCAGCTCCGCCGGGTCCGTGGTGTATGTGATCCGTCCTTGCTGATCGAAGACGCGAATCTTGATCATGCCCGGCTCGCCGGCCATCACTTGAATGGAGTGATAGAGTCCTTCGCGATCATTACGCAGCATGTACTCCGTGGTGCTGCGTCGGATGACATCGCTCACCCGTTCCGCGCTGAGCAGGGTCGCAGCTTCAAGGTGCTGACGGTTCAAACGGATATTGAGATATCCGAGCCCGGCGAAGATCAAGAACGTGGCTGCCAGCAAAAGCGTCGTCAGTTTCGCGCTCAGGCTGTGCGTTAGACGCCACCAACGGACGCGACTTGGCTCAGTCTCCGGCATGGTTCAACACAGCGGCCGTCAGAGGTTCAGCTGAACCCTCGATCTGCGGTTCTACCATCCTGCGCTCTTGCGGAAAGATTGGTAAATATTTCACTGCCAGCCCAAACAATGCGAAGCCCCCCGCGATGATCGCCCCGGTCACCGACAGTTCCGTCCACTTGGGAAAATAGTGCGAGCCCGCGGACCGCTCAAACCCTGTGATGCTCACGTTCATTCGGTTAGCAATGAAGCCGAGCACCACCAGCACAGAGGAAAGATAAAGTCCGCCAGCGCTTGTCCTTACCTTGCGCTGCAGAAGCAGAATGAGTGGCAGGATCAGGCTCAACAGGATTTCCAGCCAGAACAGATAGGTCTCATACCCTGGCTGTAAGCTCAGCTCGAGCGCACCGCGATCAAATAAATCTTCAAAGCGCAGAACACCATACACAGCGAGAACCACAACCAGGACGCGGCCTAACTCCTGCAGGATCGCCAGTTCCAACTGGCCGCTAAAGTACTTCGCGCTCATGGTGGATTCAAAAATCGTCATTGCCAGACCGACTGCGATTGCGGAAAGAAAAAAGAACACGGGCAGCAGGGGGCTGTACCACAACGGGTAGAGTTTTTCCGGAGTGATCAGATAGAGCGATCCCAACGAAGATTGATGAAGGGTGGAGAGAATCACGCCGCAGATGACCAGCGGAATCAGGATTGCCCGGATCACTCTTAGCGGCTTTCGCAAATGGAACCGCTCGAGCACAATTGGCGAGAACTCAAGCGCCAGCACGGCCGTGTAGAGCATCACACAGTACGCCACTTCGAACATGACCGAGTGCGGATTCCGCATGATGAGTGGGTGCCAGATGTTGTAAGGTTTGCCTAGGTCGTACATCAGGGCCACGCACACCAGCAAATATCCCAGAAAAGCCGTGAGGACCGTCGGCCTCACGATCGAGTGCATTTGCCTGATATTGAAAATGTGCACCGCTGCGGTGAGCGTGAATCCACCGGCAGCCAACATCACCCCGCACAAAACGTCGAAGCCAATCCAAATCCCCCACGGAAACTGATCATTGAGATGGGTCGAAGCTCCCAAGCCCTCTGAGTAGCGGATGATCGTGGCCCAGAGGCCGGTTGCCATCAGGAACAGGAAGAGCAGCTTCCAGAAAGAGAACTTGATCTTCATTGCTTCCTCCCATCGGAGCGTTCCCCGACAGCCTTGGGGCCGCGACCTTCTGCAGCAGCGACTTCTTCACGCCGGTGCGTGATCCACCACACGCCCCCGAGAAGGACCCCGCCAAGCGCCACGAAATCGGGGATGCGGGACAGCACCCGGTACGTCAGCATCGGGAGAGGATCCTGGGAAAGATCGTCGTGGTATCCAAACTCTCCAAACGGAACGCTCGAGAGCAGCAGGACCGACGTTCCGCCTACCTCGGTGAGGCCGTAGATGTGATTGACGTAGTTGCCGGGGTTATCGCGAATGCGTTGCTGGGCCTCGGCAATCAGTGCATCGCGATCGCCGAATTTTGTGGCACCGGTCGGACAAATTTCCGCACAAGCGGTTGGCTTACCTGCCGCGATCCGGTTTGCGCACATGGTGCACTTGCGCACTTTGGGCGCCAGTTTATTCCATTCATATTTCGGGACGCTGAAGGGGCAGGCAATCATGCAGTACCGGCAGCCCATGCACTTGTTTGCATCGTAAGTGACCGGACCCGCTGGGGTTTTTGTGAGCGCCCCCACCGGGCACACGGAAGCGCAAGTGGGATCCTGGCAGCTCATGCACAAACGCCGCATGAACTTGTCGCCTTTGGTCATCACTATGGTGAATTTGTGTTCGGACTGTTTCTCCTCGGCAGCCACGGTGTCGTTATAAGGAAGCTGGTTCTGTGCAGCGCACGCCTCTTCGCATCGCTTGCAACCAATGCAAAGGGTCGCGTCATATAAGAGTGCCTTGCTCATGAATGTTGGCCGTCCTTTACTCCGGCGGAGCTCTGCTGATTCCGAACCTCAGTCGCCAGACTCAGCCGCCTGCTCATAGTTGAAATTCTCAGCAGTGAAAGGGCAGTGACTCGAATCACGGATTAGATGTGAGATTGTGCAAAGGGCTGGATTTATCTGCAAAATTAAGCACTTAGCGTGCAACCATCGGGTTCTGAGCAGATGCATTTTGCAACAAGCGGTGTTGCATTCGGCAACGATCCGCAAGTCTCCCGCTGATCGTTGAAAACTAAGGGCAATTTCCAATTGTCTAATTTTTGCCTCTGACAATCGCGGTTCGCCCTTGTTGCTATCTTCATCAGAATTACATTCAACTCTGAGCGACAGATTTTGATTATCACATTCTCTGAAATCTCTATGTCTTTTCATTGGCAGGACTTCGAATTTTGCGAAGGCTGCCCATTGAGTTCGGCACGGGAATTGCGTCATGCCAGGATGGGGCGGCCGAAAGAGCAGGTTTTCAGAGGGGGTGGTTTATGACAGTCATCCTGGTCATCTTGACTTTTGCAGCTTTTCTAATAATCGATCACTTCTTCACCCAGAAGTCAGTGGCAGCACAACCGGCGGTACCGACTCCTCGGCCCGCGCCGGCCCGGCCCGCGTCTAGCCTGGTGGGCGGTTTCGAAGTTGCGGAGAACCTGTGCTATCATCCCGGCCACACCTGGGCATTAAGGGAAGGCGCAAGCATGGTGCGTGTCGGTATGGATGACTTCTCATCCAAGCTGGTCGGCAAAATCGAGCGCATTACGCTTCCACAAAGAGGCCGCTGGATTCGTCAGGGACAAAAAATTTGGACGATCTTCCGCGATGGCAAGTCCGTGGATATGGTTTCGCCGATCGAAGGCACGGTCACAGACGTCAACGAGGCCGTCGTGCGTGATCCCGAACTCGCCCGCAAGGATCCCTACGGCGAAGGCTGGCTGGTGACCGTGCAATCGCCGGACGCCAAGACCAACTTCCGCAACCTACTTGGTGGCGCGCTGGCGCGCTGGTGGACAGAAGAATCAGCACTCCGTCTGCAGAAACGGATTCCGCTAGCTGTCGGAGCATTAGCCCAGGATGGCGGCTCGGCGGTCGACAACCTGACAGCGCAGCTCCCCGATCAAGACTGGGCCGAGCTGGCCAGGGAATTCTTCCTCTCGTAGTGCCGGCCAGATTGAATGCGGCCCCAGGTCTCGCAAAGTCAGCGAGGCCTGAGGCGGCGGGTTCCGCGCCCCGTTGGACAAGTAACCTGTACTTCTCTCCTGCCATTGGCCGCTGCGAAGGGGTACGTTGGGGAGTTCGAGTGTAAGGGCAGGGAAGCATTCCATCGGAAGAATTTCTAGGACGTCCTTGTTCAGGGCGAGTTTTTCTTGCCGAATTTGTCCTGCGTCTCCGGTCGGCGACATGGGACGATCCACGCAATATCAAGTGGCCTAATCCATTCCGATCGCGGCGGCGAACGAGGGAAGTGAAGCTGCTGGTGTTGGCGCTGGGCTTGGAGCTGGCGTGGCGATGGGGCAAGCGATGATGGGTGCACTGACGAACACCTGTTCATCGGGAGAAGAAATCTGCTACGCGCCCTTGCCCGCCGTGGGTTTCGACCTGAGCCAATGGTCACGGGCCACCGTCAACATCGGCGATCAGATCGCCTTCGACGGGAACTTCTATAGTGTGCCCTACGCGCCTGCGCCTAAAGGCCGTCGAAGGCGCGCGCGATTTCGTCTCGTGTCGCGGGCGTGAGCGGCTCTACGGTCCCATGGGTCATGATGGTGATGCCCTCGCTCGATGGACGTACTTCACCGATCACTGCAACCGCAACCCCGGTGGCCTGGATGGCCGTCAGGACCAAGTCCGCTTTGTCGGGCGCGACCGTGATCAGCAACGCGCCCGATGCAATCAGTTTCAGCGGATCCAGCGCAAGCACATTGCAAATCGCGTCGGTTTCGGGAAACACCGGAATACGGTCGCGAAGGACCCGAAGACCCAGACCGGCGGGCGCCACCAGCTCGAAGAGTCCCGTCGTGAGTCCGCCTTCGGTTGGATCGTGCATGGCGTGCACGGCCTCGCCAGCCTCGGCAGCCGCCAGAGCCGCGCCCACGACACTGATGCCGGGCTCAATCAAAAAACGAGCGGCCCGCGCCAGAAGACCGGCATCGACCCGCGCCCGTAACCGATCGGACTTCTCTCGGGCGAGGATCGCGGTACCCTCGATGGCTACACCACGTATCAACAGGATTAGATCGCCGATGGCGGTGCGGCTCTTACGCACTAAGTGATTCGAGGCGACCTCGCCCAGCATCTGACCGACCAGAATCGGGCGGTCCAGGCCCTGGGTGATTTCCGTGTGCCCGCCGCAGAGCGCGACGCCCAGTTCCTCACACGTGGTCTGCACATCGGCCATGATCGTCTCGGCCAGTTCGGGGGTCGTGCGTTTCTCCGGAAGGAGCATGACGAGGAAGAACCACAGAGGGCGGGCGCCCAGGACGGCAACGTCGTTGGCGTTGACGTGAACAGCGTAACGCCCGACGTGATCTGTGGCTAAGGTGATGGGATCAGTCGCAACCACGAGATAGCGATCTCCGGCGTCGATGACGGCAGCATCCTCGCCAACCTGAGGTCCGATCAGCAGGCGCGCATCATGCTTTGGCAGACGTTGCAGCAATGATCGCAAATGTTCAAGGGGAAGCTTGCCGACTGGCAAGACCTTCTTTAATGGGTCGCCGATCATGTGTGCACGACCTATTTCACTCGACCGACAATCAGGCCGCTGGGCCCGGGTAGGTTGATCCGGGATACTTCGGCGAACCCCGCGGCCTTCATCCACAGCGTGTATTCCACCTCGCTGTAACTGGCCCCGGAGTCAGTGGCGACGAGCATGTTCAGTGAGAAAAGCGCAGCGTGTTGCGGTCCGCTTTTGTCGGGGTTGAGAATAAAGTCCTGCACGACCAGGCGGCCGTTCGGCGCGAGGGCGCGGTAGGCACGGCGGAAGATGTCTTGATTCTGTTCCTCGGAAAACATGTGACAGATCGCATTCAGCATGATGATGTCGTAACCGCAGCCGAAATCATCCCGCAGCATGTCTCCTGAGCGGAGGCTAACCTGAGCTGAAACGCCGGCCCTGTTGACGTATTCGGCGGTGAGCGGCACAACCTCTGGCAGGTCAAGAATATCGCACTGCAGCTCGGGACAAGCCTGGGCGAATGCGATGGAGTAGGCGCCAGAGCCGCCACCCAGATCGAGAATGCGGCGAACACCGGTTGTGCCCAGAGCCTTCACCACATGGGGGGCGCGGTCCTTGGCGTTGCGCTGCATGGCAGCAATGAAGTCGTGCGTCCCTTCGGGGGTATGGTCAGGATCGATAGGAACGCGGCGGCCGCGGCGCACCGCGTCGGTCAGAGTGCTCCAGCGATGCCAGATGTTGGCTATGTGCAGCAGGCCGTCGCGCTGGTTGTCTGGCGATCCCTGCACAAAGAAGCGAGCTGACTCCGGTGTATTGCTGTAGACGTCACCGCTCTTCGACAGCAGTCGGAGAGCGACGAGCGCGTTGAGCAGCATGCCTACCGCACGGGCATTGGCGTGGATTTTCGTCCCGATCTGTTTGGCATTGGCCCCGTCTCCGACCGCGGTGAAGACGTCAAGTTCAAGCGCCGTAAGAAGGCAACGACTCGGCATATAGCCACGGATCATCTGATCCATATGATCTGGCAACGTTCCTGCTTTCTCGCGCGCTGCCAGTGCAGCACGAAATTTCTCCCCATGCTCGACTGCCATGGCTTTCATTGCAGCAGCGTCGCTCCAGATGAGCCGCTCGACGGGCCGGCCGTCTCGCAAAAGTGCCCCGAGGATTTCGGATACATCAGACGGTTGCACCCGCCGGTACCAAGTCCCTGTCGGGTACACGACCATGACCGGACCTTCATCACACAATCCCATGCAACCGCAGGTGGTGAGCTGCACATCGCGATTGAGACCACGTGCCTGTATCTCGCCATCGAGCGTCTGGAGCACTGCCAGAGATCCACTGGCGGGGCAGGAGGGGATGCCTTCAGGTTTTTGCTGTGTGCAGACGAAGAGGTGAAAACGGAATGGTTCCATCGTCGTCTCCGATCGTATCGTAAGGTTGTCGTAGATTTATGTTAGCGCTTTCTTTCGCCGCGCAGAGCGGAAGGTGGGCATCTCGAGGAATGCAGCAGTTTGCGTAGGTCGGAAGTCAGGAGGTCAAGTGTCTCAGAGTTCTTAAGAGACAACGGTCCTCCTGGGAAGTGAAGATAGCGCTGGTATACCCTTCCTTTTTAGCGAAGTGGCTTCTGGTCATGGTAGGGCGGCAGAGAAAAGGCCAGACAGTCAGTGCTTTGTGCGAAGCAACTAGAAGGGAACGGAGCAAAGCTTCGAGGAGGAGCACCTTGGCACGCTATGTTGGCGCAATTGATCAGGGCACCACCAGCACCCGGTTCATCGTCTTCAATCGCGGGGGACAGGTTGTGGCAATTGCTCAGAAAGAACATGAGCAGATTTACCCCAATCCCGGCTGGGTAGAACACAACCCGGAGGAGATTTGGCGCTGCACGCGCGAGGTAATCGCAGAGGCGACAGGGAGAGGCAATATTCGCCCCGCCGACCTGGCTGCCGTCGGAATCACCAATCAGCGCGAAACGACAGTGGTGTGGAATCGCCAGACCGGCAAGCCGGTCGCCAACGCTCTGGTGTGGCAGGACACAAGAGTGGCGGACTACGTTGCTGAGCTCGCCAAGCCCGGCGGCCAGGATCGTTTTCGCGGCAAGACCGGACTGCCGCTTAGCACTTACTTCAGTGGCTTGAAGATCCGCTGGATTCTCGAACACGTGAAAGGTGCACGTGCCATGGCCGAGGCGGGGGACCTCCTGTTTGGCAACATCGACACCTTCCTGGTCTGGCAACTAACCGGAGGCCCGAACCACGGTATTCACATCACCGATGTCACCAATGCCAGCCGCACGCAATTGATGGATCTTGCAACCTTGTCTTGGGATCGAGACATTCTCGATGCTTTCGGTATCCCCGAAGCCATGCTGCCGCGAATCCGCTCGAGCAGCGAAGTCTATGCCCAGGCCAAAGTTCCTGAATTGAAGGGTGTTGCCATCGCGGGAATCCTGGGAGATCAGCAAGCAGCGCTGGTGGGGCAGACCTGTTTCCGTCCAGGAGAAGCCAAGAACACTTACGGCACGGGATGTTTCCTACTGATGAACACCGGTGAGCGCGTGTTTCATTCCAATTGCGGGCTGCTTACAACTTTGGCTTACAAGCTGGGTGACCAGCCCGCGCATTACGCGCTCGAAGGTAGCATTGCCATCACCGGGGCGCTCGTGCAGTGGGTTCGCGACAACCTTGGTTTGATTCAGAACAGCTCCGAAATCGAGACCCTAGCACGGTCGGTGGCGGACAACGGTGGCGTGTATTTCGTGCCCGCTTTCTCAGGCTTATATGCTCCCTACTGGAAGGACAATGCGAGAGGGGTGATCGCCGGTCTGACTCGCTACGCTAATAAGGGCCATCTTGCACGCGCGGTGCTGGAGGCGACGGCCTTTCAAACCCTCGATGTTGTGGAGGCGATGCAGAAAGATGCGAACATCAAGCTCGACGTATTACGAACCGACGGGGGCATGGTGGAAAACGAACTATTAATGCAGTTCCAGGCCGACATTCTAAATCTGGCGGTGGTTCGTCCGGTCACACGGGATGCCACGACGGCGTTGGGCTCGGCGTACGCGGCCGGCTTGGCGGTGGGGTACTTCACCGATCTCGATGACCTGCGCTCTAACTGGGCAGTCGATCGTACCTGGAAACCGAAGCTTAGCGAGGCCCACCGTCAACAGATGTGCCGCCTGTGGAGGCGGGCAGTGAGCAAGTCATTCGATTGGGTGGGCTAAGGCTAGCAACATGGTGAATGAAGAATAAGGATGGTTCATGCAGGAGAGCACAGGCACACCAGCTGATGATTCCAGCCATAGCGCAATTCTGCGCGCTGGCTGCCGAAGTGGATTCGCTTACCCTAGCTCTGGACCAGCGATGGCAAAAACCAAGTCTGACACTGCCGCCGTCTGTCGCCCTAGAGACATTCGTGTCATTGCGCGTTGCTTCACAAATCCGCGTCGCACCCACTCGCTCCTACTGTCAGAGCCGCCGATCCAGACGTCCAAGAACACTTGTCCTGGTAGGCGCGCCAGGACACGATCAAGCAAGCCGATGGCCATCCTCCGTTCCAGGGCAACAATGGGGCCTACATAATGGGCGCGAGCGCCGCGCCGAGCCAAGGCATAGCCCTGCGGAGATCGCAGGGAGTCATCGGTTTGTAGAGCTGGCGCGACGCAGCAATCTTCGAGCAGCGAGTCCAGCAACTTTCTCCGGGACACGTAGAAGGCTCGGTCGTCGAGTTCATAGAAGGACGAAGACAGCTGGTTATTCCGGAATGGTCCCGACCCACCCTGCACTTTTGAAAATCCGGCTCCTTGCCAGCGCTCGACCTCCCCTTCTGGGACAAAGCCCAGGGATTCATAGAGAGGTCCGCCCACAGGAGTTGCATCCAGCTTGATGGTTGCGATAGAACCACTTTGGCAATAATTCAGGGCCGCGCGCATAAGCTGCCTGCCGATTCCTCTGCGGCGATACTCTTGCGCGACCAGCAGCATGCCAATCCATGCCAAATCTTTTCCGTAGGCGACGACTGTGACCGAACCGACCAGGTTTTCAGCGGAAAAGGCGGCGAAGCAACCAGTTGGGCTCAGTCTCAGGAGTCGCTTCCAGTCATTTTCTGTCTGGTTCCAGTTCTCCCTTTGCTGGACTTGCAAGGCACCAGGCAAATCTGCTTCCCGCAAGATCCTGATCTCGACCGAATTTCCTGCGCAATCGGAGCCTAGAGGCAACGCGGACTCCTTCCCTGATCGCATTGCTTTGCCACTCGTCCCTTCTCGAACCACAGCGAACCAAAGGACGCTCTCGATCAGGTTAAATCAGACGCCGGCTGCCGGATCATGCAACATCGGATGACTATGCCGTCCAGCAACAGCTCCAACAAACGATGATTTCAGGACCGATGATAGTATTCTCAGCGTGGCAAGGCGAACTTGGGGTGCGGTCAGGGTTCTAGGAGGCAGTTGCAGGAAGCGATGGGGAGTGACACGTTTAGCACTAATCCCGCTGGCGCTGTTTTTCACCCTGGAGACGCTTGCTCAGGTTGCTGGTTCCTCGACGGAACACAGCGTCGACGACTACATTCACTCGGAGATGCAGCGGCAGCACATACCGGGGTTGTCCCTTCTGGTTGCGCGTGAGGGAAGGATCGTTCGGGCGCAAGGGTATGGCCTGGCCAACATAGAGCTTCAAGTTCCGGTCAAGCCCGAGACCGTATTCCAGTCGGGGTCGGTTGGGAAACAATTTACCGCGACGGCGGTGATGATGCTGGTCGAGGAAGGGAAGATAAGGCTCGACGAAACGGTCAGGCAATACCTGAAGGGTACTCCCTTGACATGGCAGCCGGTCACGATTCGCGAACTGCTCAGCCACACGGCGGGGTTTACCGATTATCCGAAGAATTTCGATTTCCGCAAGGATTACACAGAAGGCCAGTTGCTCAAGATTGTCGAAAGCATTCCGTTGGCATTCCCGCCCGGCACCCAGTGGAGTTACAGCAATCTCGGATACCTGACACTCGGCATCCTCCTTCATGAGGTTACCGGCCAATTCTATGGCGATTTCCTGCAAGAAAGAATTTTTCGGCCGCTCAAAATGGACACGACAAGAATCATCAGCGAGGCCGACATCGTTCCCAATCGCGCTGCTGGTTACCGGCTGGTGAAAGGAGAATTGAAAAACCAAGAGTGGGTTTCACCAACGCTGAATACCACCGCCGATGGCGCACTTTATTTTTCTATTCTGGATCTGGCGAAATGGGATTCGGCCTTATACACGGAAAAACTTCTCACGCGCGCCAGCCTCGATCAGATGTGGACCGTGACCAAACTCAAGAATGGTCAGCCGAATTCCGGTCACTATGGGTTCGGCTGGTCGATGGAGTACAAGAACGGCCACCGCATGATCGGTCATGACGGCGCGTGGCAGGGTTTTGAGAGCAATATTTCACGCTATGTGGATGACAAGCTTACCGTTGTTGTGCTCGCCAACCTGGACCAGGCCGACCCTGAAGTCATCGCTGACCACGTAGCAAAGATCTATCTTGTTTCGCCGTGAATGTTCGCAAGACGCTCTCGGTGCGAGGATCGCCCGCAAGTCTCGCCGCAACGAGGTCAGCCCTGGTCGGGCGGTCGTGAATCAGGCGAGAGCTTCGTTCCGCATGCCGATTCCAAGGCGTTCAGGATCAGGAAGGATCAACCGACAGCACAAATCACAACCATCAGGGAGTTGCGCGGCCAATGCATCGTGGAACAGAATTCTGACCGAACAACACCGATCTGTTTTGTGCGTCGCAGGATTCTGGAAATCGCATAAAAGCCTTGACATTTGGGCACTCATCAACCTAAGTT
>JASHSL010000010.1 GCA_030040855.1 Terriglobales bacterium | reverse complement strand
ACTGGCAGTCTGTGGTTGCGCGAAAGGATATCGATGTTGTGGATATCGGCGCGCCCAATCATCTGCACGCACCGATCGCCATCGCGGCGGCCCAGGCGGGAAAGATCGTGCTCTGTGAAAAGCCGCTGGCCATGAATCTCGCCGAGGCCGAGCGCATGGCCGAAGCTGCACGCAAGGTGGCGACTCTGGTTTGGTTCAACTACCGCCGCGTGCCCGCCATCGCTTTGGCAAAGCAGCTGGTCGAACAAGGCAAAATCGGCAGGCCCTATCACTACCGGGCCACCTATCTTCAGAGCTGGGGCGGAGATCCCGATCGTGCAGGGGTTTGGAGATTGCGCAGGTCGGAAGCCGGTTCCGGGGTGGTGGGCGACCTGCTCTCCCATGCGCTCGATCTGGCCTTACTGCTCAACGGAGCCATCACCGAACTGACGAGCCTCATGCACACCTTCGTGCCCAATCGCGAGGTCGACGACGCAGTCTTGCTGCTGGCCCGTTTCGCCAACGGCAGCATCGGCAGCTTCGAAGCCAGCCGCTTCGCCACCGGATGCCGCAATCGCAACTACTTTGAAATCCACGGCTCGCAGGGTGCCCTTCGTTTCAATCTCGAAGACCTGAACCGGCTGGAAGTTTTTGAAAGAAGCGATGCCCCAGAAGTTCTAGGCAGTCACAACGTGCTGGTGACCGGTCCGGGTCATCCCTATGTTGGCCGCTTCTGGCCGCCGGGACACATCCTCGGCTACGAGCACACGTTTATTGCCACGCTCGCAGATTTCCTCGAGTCCCTCGCCAAGAGTCAGGCGTTCCACCCCAACTTCGACGATGCCGTAGGAGTGCAGAGGTTGCTCGAAGCGGTCGAGAGCTCCGCCCGGACCAGGGCGTGGACGAGTGTAAGCACCGCCCCGGAGCGAACCAGCTCGGTTGCCTGAATCCCCGTGAGGTCTTCGATCGCATCCCAACCGCGATCAAGAGGAGGTGGATTCATGCTGCGCTGGCGAGCGTGTCGTCCAGAGCTACTGCAGGTTCCCGCCGTGCTGATTGTGGCCGTGTGTGCGGCGATACCAGCCGCCGGCCAGAGCATTCCACAGCAGGTCCCTCCCCGGCGCTCCACGCAGCTGGTCGAGGGCTTCGGCATGAATCTTCCCTTGCCCCGTGATCCCCGCCTGCCCTGGACGAGGCATTGGTGGACCGATGTTTTTGATTCCGGAGTGAAATGGGTTCGCATCGGCCAGTACGAGAACAGTTCGGATAAGACGAGCTGGGATTGGGTGGAACAAACGCCGGGCGTCTACACCGTGCGCACGGAAGTGGACGAGGCCATACGCTCGCTTCGCGAGAATGGAGTGTCGATCGAGCTCGAACTCTGTTACGGGAACTCGCTCTATGAGGGGGATGCCGCTACCAGGCTTCGGCACGGGGACCCAGCCCCGGTGGGAATTGGGGATCAGGATGAGCCCGCCCCCGTCATTTTTCGCGGCCTCAAGACGGAGGATCAGATTCAGGGGTTTTTGCGCTACGCGCGTTTCATGGTCCGACGCTACCAGGACAAGATTCAAGATTGGGAATTTTGGAACGAGCCGAATATCGGCTATTGGCGGCCCAAGGTGGAGTCGCGCGAGGAGCGGGCCGCCAAGGGTCGGGAGTACGGACGAGCGTTGTGCCCGGTGGCCGACGTCGTCCACGAGCTCGATCCGCAGGCGAAGGTGATCTTTGGCGGAACCAGTGAGATCGATGCGCCGTTTGCGCTCGCGGCGCTTTCCGAATGTCCCTCGAAAATTGATGTCATGGCCTACCACACCTATCCCGGATACGGGCGCAACGAACCTCCCGAGGCGGAGGATGCGCTCGAAGGGGCAGACTTGTTCCGGGAAGCCGTGCTGCGTGTTCCCGGGGTGCGCAGGAATCTTGAGTTCTGGGAGAACGAGTGGAATACGATGCCGATATGGAAGAACTCGAACGAGTCGGTGCAGGCTCGCTACCTGCCGCGCTTCTTCCTGCAGGCGCTGGCCCAGGGCGTCAAACCATTTTTCTGGGAATTGGTTCCCGGCACCGACGGCAATGAGGACGACCAGACCGGCTTATTACACGGCGAAACCTTTGCCCCGAGTGCCTTCCGACCGCGGCAGGCGTACCGCGCCTTCCAGGTGACCGCGGCATTGTTTGGACAGACCGAGCTCGATCCCATAGCGGACATCCTGCTCGATCCGCCGGCGCCCTACAACCACGGCCAGCTGCGAAAGTACGCCTACCGTGACCGCCAATCGGGAAAACGCATCTACGCAGTCTGGCTGGCGGTAGTCTCGGATCCGGCCGACAATTTCAGGCCTCTTCGCGTTGAGCTGGGCCTGCCGCAGAGCGGAATCACAAGTCCCATCCTGGTGGATTTGCGAACCGGTCGGGTCACGCCAGCCGCGTGGCTTCATGGTGAGCGGCCAACGCTGCAAATTCCCTTAAAGGACAGTGTCATAGCCGTAATGGACGCTTCCTATTTGGACTGGCCGGAAGCGCCGGCTGCACCCGGAGAATTGGTGGCCGTGCTCGCTGACCACCATGTGCAACTCAGCTGGAAGAAATACGAAGACGCCCTGGAGTTCGAACTCCAGCGTTCACCGGACTGGGGAGCTTGGGAGAAGGTCGCGGTGTTGCCAGCCAGTCAAACCCGTTATCGCGAACTCCTGCCCCGCGGTGGGCATATCACCTACCGGGTTCGCGCGGTCGGCGCCGAAGCCCCGTCTGCATGGTCAAACCCGGCGTGGGTGGATGTCCTAAAGTAGCCGGTTCTTGTGCTTGCCACAGAGAAAGGCTCAACGCCAATAGCCGCCAGACCTGGCGATCGGCAAACTCGATCCGCTGTTCGATGAGTCGACCAGTCCGGATTCAGATGGCTCGGTTTGACTATCCGGGGGCAGAAAAACCAGTGTATAATGACAAAAAAACGAACCTAGGGTGTTATGTTGTGCCCGACCTGGCCATCGGGCAATGATGATCCTCGCCGCGCCCGCATTACACGCTGATTCCTGCATTACACGTTGATTTGAGGGAGGTGGGTTATGGTGGGCTTCTCCCAAGTATGGGGGCCGTTGCGCTCTGCATCTATTTTCCTCCTGATCGTGCTATTCGCGTTCCCCCTTTCTGTTTTTGCCCAGACGACCGTCGGTACGGGCAGCGTTGTGGGCATCGTGACCGATCCCTCGGGCGCGGTGGTGGCAGGCGCTAAGGTTACGGTTACGAACCTGTCCACAGGACGGAAGATCAGCCTGACCACGAATAATGCTGGCGCCTTTAACTCTGGAGCTCTCGTTCCCGGCAATTATCAAACAAGGGTCACAGCCAGCGGTTTCAGTACGGTAGAGACCCAGGTGACGGTGCTGGTTGGTAACACCGCCTCTGTGAATGTCAGGCTGCAGATCGGACAGGAAAATCAAATCGTCGAAGTGCAAGCTACGGCCGTCGCGGTCAACACGCAACAGCCGACCGTGCAGGGAGTGCTCAGTGCCGAGCAAATCGAGAATTTGCCAGTCAATGGACGCAACTTTCTCGACTTGGCGCAGCTCGAACCCGGCGTGCAGATTCAGGACGGTCAGGATTTCGACCCCACGAAAGCCGGTTTTTCCTCGATTTCCTTCGGAGGCCGTTTCGGTCGGACAGCGCGCATCGAAGTGGACGGCGTGGATGTGTCGGACGAAACCGTGGGAACGACTACCATGGACATTCCCGCCAGCGGAATCCAGGAATTCCAGCTCAGCCAGTCGAGTCTCGATCTTTCCAACGAGCTGACCTCTTCGGGAGCGGTGAATGTGACGACCCGTTCGGGCACGAACAACATTCACGGTGAAGTCTTCGACCTATTCCGCGATAGCTCTTTGGCGGCGGCTTTGCCCACGCCTGTGGGCCTGCCTGCCCCGAATTTCCAGCGTTCGCAATTTGGAGGAAGAGTGGGCGGCCCAATTAAGAAGGACAAGTTCTTCTACTTCCTCGACGGCGAACGCACCATCCAGCATGAGCAGGCGCCGATATTGGTGGACGCTCCGTTCGAGGGATACTCGGGTTTTTTTACTTCGCCTTTTCATGAAGCCGACCTCTTGGGTAAAGCGGACTATCAGCTGACGCAATCCGCGCATGCCTTCTATCGCTTTACCTACTTCTCCAACTCTCTGCTGGCCAACGGGGGTCTTGGCTTCTCCGTTTATGAGAATAAGGACATTACGCGAGCTCACATGGTAGGAATGGATTTCAACAGCGGCAACTTCACCCACACCTTCCGTTTCCAGTACCTGAAGTTCTCGAACCAGATCGTGGATGCTACGCTGGGCAGCAGTCTGCCACTGGCGAACTTTCCCGTGGAGTTACAGATGGGCTACACCGGTCTTTACACCGGGCCGAACTACCTGGCGCCTCAGGCCACGTTGCAAAGCAACCACCAAGCCAAGTATGACGGCTCCTACACCCACGGCGCCCATATCATTCGATACGGCTTCGATTTTAACCACATTGTGGGCGGAGGCTACGCGTCCTTCAACGGCATCGAACCTTTGGTAGTCAGTGACCTGGCATCTGGAGATGAGCAGTTAGCTGCCGCCGGACCGTTTCCTGGAGGTGCTGCGAACCCGCTGAACTATCCAGTCGAGCAGGTTTTCTTGGGCAATAACCAAGGTTACTCGACCCAGGGAGCCGCTTTCGGGTATCCGGCGGGCCGCACCGTGGATAACCGGATCGGTTTCTATCTGGGAGACAGTTGGAAGCTGCGCCAGACTTTTACTTTGACCTACGGCTTGCGCTACGTGCGGGATACAGGGCGAACCGACAGTAACCTTCCCGGCATCCCTGCCCTGAATGCTCTCATCCCCGGGTTGGGAGACCCCGTCCGGCAACCCAACTTCAATCTTGCCCCGCAGGTTGGCTTTGCTTGGGACGTAACCGGCAGCGGCAAGACGGCGATTCGCGGCGGCATCGGAATTTTTTACGAAAATGCCATTTGGAACAACGTCGAGTTTGATGCTCCCAACCGCTACGTCAAGGGCACCTTTGGCCAGTATCCCACCGCCTGCGTAGCGTCCGACCAACCGTTGGAAGTTCCCATTCCGGGAGGAGTACTGAACCCCACTTTCTGTTCCACCGCGAGTGGCGCTCCGGTGGCCATCGGAACCGTAGCCAATGACATTGCGGCTTTCTCGAAGCTATACCAGTCGCTTTGGCCCTTTAACGCGAACGCGCCCAATCCGTATTATGTGGGCACTCTGCTGGCGACCGGAGGAGCTTTCCCCGAGGTGTCGATGTTTGATCCCAACTACCATACTCCGCGCTCGATCCAAATGAACATCGGGATTCAACGTCAGCTGCGCCCGGGCATGGTGTTTAGTGCGGATTTTGTGCGCAACGTGCAGACGCATTATTTGCTGGGCATTGACGAGAATCAAGCGGGGAACGCTCAGTACTTCGATGAGTCTGCTGCCCTACAAGCGATTGCTGCCACCAACGTGCCGTTGGGTTGTGCTCCCGGCGTAGCTGGCATTTCATGCGCTATCAATAGAGGCGCAATGATGGCCGATTATGCCGGCAATGGTCTCACTTCTTCCGGTGATTTCGACGTGGCCTGCGGCACCTTCACCACCGGGGGATATCCATGCGCCTTCGGAGGCAAAAATCCCAACGCGCCTCCGTTGAATTTTCTGAAATCGGTGGGACGATCGGTGTACGACGGCCTGCAAACCAAGCTTGTGCAGAACGTTGCCCATCCCTTCCGGGGAGTGTCGACGCTCAACTTCCAGGTGTCTTACGCCTTGTCGCGTTTTGAAAACACCGGCGGTGGTAGCGCCGACTCTCCAGGCGCTTCGGACCAGGACTTTATTATTAGCTCGCTCGACAATGTCAAGCCCAATCGCTACTTTGGTCCCTCGGTGCTCGACCGCACCGATCAACTGTCCTTTGGAGGCTTTGCGAATATTCCCGCTGGTTTCCAACTGAGCGTGATGTCGCACTTCTGGAGTCCCCTCGCCACCTCGATCATCGTGCCGAACACCGAACTGGGGCCGGGCGAGATCTTCCGCACTGACTTTACCGGAAGTGGAAACGTGCAGGATCCGATCCCGGGTACGCACGTGGGCAACTTCGATCGCGGCATCAACGCCTCGCAACTGAATGCTGTCATCGAGCGATACAACAGCGTCTACGCCAACAATCCCACACCTGCCGGTCAGGTTCTGATTAACCACGGTTTGTTCACACTTGCCCAACTTCGACAAATCCAGGCGGTCGCACCGACGGTGCCGCTCGCGCCTCCCGGCGAGGTGAACTTGGCCTGGCTGCGGGCTTTTGACGCGAAGCTGACTTGGCGTCACACCTTCCACGACCGGCTCACCGTGGAACCTAGTGTGGGCTTTTACAACCTGTTCAACTTCACCAACTTCGATCTACCGGGTGCCACCATCGACGGAATCCTGACCGGGGGAGAAGGAAACATCAACGGTACCGACACCAATGGCCACAACGTGACTCGGGTGGGTGTCGGAACCGGAGTGTATGCTCTCGGGGCCCCTCGGCAGATCGAATTCGGACTAACCATGTCCTTTTGAGCCGTAGGCCAATCTAAGTCGGCCAGCCGACTCTGCGGCGGGCTGGAGGAAGCTGCCTTGGGGGTGGTTCCTCGTGGCGGAGAAGCGCTATAGAAACACCCGCTGATGGCCTTTCCGCGATGCCAGCGGGCAGGCTCGAGCAGCTTCAGTTTCGCCGTTCCCAAATGAAGGGCCCGGAGAGCGGGTGCTCCGGGCTCCAGGGGATGGCATGGTCCGATCCTCTCCGTCTAATCCATACTAACCTGCGTGCTGGCGTTTGTTTTCTCGCTTGATTAGACTCAGTCAGGGCAGCGACATCCTGCCGGCGCGGCGCAATCGAAGGCGATGATAACCATCCGAGACTTTGCGAAGGCTAGCGGTTTCTCACCGACCACGATTTCCTTGGTCTTGAACAACGCCCCCGCCGGTCAACACATTCCGGAGAAGACCAAAGATCAGATTCGGAAATGGGCCCGCAAGCTGGGCTACTACCCAAACCAGTTTGCCCGTTCCTTGCGCAGCAGTCGCAGCCATGCGGTTGCCGTCTTGGTACCGGATGTCAGTGACCCGTATTGTGCCCAGGTACTGCTCGGCATTGACAAGTCGCTCTATCGTTCCACCTACCTTCCGGTTTTGGTCGATATTCAGAACAGCCGTGCCCGATTCCGCAGGTATGTAGCGACCCTGTTCGAACGGCGCATCGAAGGCGTGATCGCGGTAGCGAACTCGTTGCAACTGCAGACGGAAATGCTCGATCCGTTCGCCAAGAACCAGATTCCGGTGGTCGTGATCGGACGCGCGGCCAGCCATCGCGGGATCAGTTCGGTCTCGGTGGACAACAACATGGGGGCTCGCCTGGCGATCGCCCATCTTTTTGAACGGGGGCATCGACAGATCGCCTTCATCCGTGGACCCAAGCAGGTGGTCGACAGCGCGCATCGTTGGGCAGGCATCCGTGCTTTTGCCCGGGAGCACCGTCTGTCCTTAGATTCCAATCTGATCGTAGAACTCAAGGACAC
>JASHSL010000107.1 GCA_030040855.1 Terriglobales bacterium | reverse complement strand
AATCGGCTACATGGCCCATGCTTCACTCTTGTATGACGAGATGAGCGGGATCGAGAACCTGTGCTACTTTGCTCGGCTCTATGGAATTGACGACCCCGAACGCAGTCGCGCTCTGATTCGTCGAGCCAAGCTCGATCCCCAGCTCCAGCGTCCCATTGGACAGTACTCGCAAGGAATGCGGCAGCGCGTATCCCTGGCCCGCGCGCTTCTGAATGACCCCAAACTCCTGCTCCTCGACGAACCGTTTTCCAACGTGGATCTAGGCTCTGCCCGCGAGATGGTGCGTTGGCTGAGTGAACTACGGGACCAGGGCCGAACGATTTTCGTGGTTACCCACCAGGCCTCTTTCCTCGAGGACGCGGCGGATGAATTTGTGTGGATGGCCGAGGGCCAGATCGTGAATCGAACTCCTTCACTTGTGGCCGCGGAGGCGCGATGATGGGCGCAAGAGGGCTCACGCGAGCTACTTTGCTCAAGGATCTTCGCTTGGAGTGGCGTTCCAAAGATGCCACGAACGCCATGTTGTTTTTCGCCCTGCTGGTGGTGGTGATCTTCAGTTTCTCCTTTGACCCGACGGCCGAAGAGTCACGGCGCATTGCCGGCGGGCTGGTATGGGTCGCATTCCTGTTTGCCTCGGTCGTGGCCCTGAACCAAACTTGGGCCCGCGAGCTGCGCAACCAGGTACTCGATGCCTACCGGGTTTCACCGGCCCCGCCGAACTCGCTGTTTCTGGCCAAAGTTTTTGGGAATTTTCTTTTTGTCATCGTGCTCGAGGCCCTGATGACACCCTTGTTTGTGGTTTTTTACAACTTGCATGCTCTCGGACCGGCCTACCTGTTGCTGGTCGTAGCGGCACTGGGCACCTGGGCGCTGGTGGTGAACGGGACGTTCTTTGCCGCCATTTCGTTGCGGACCCGCAGCCGGGAGATCATGTTGCCCTTGCTGCTTTTTCCCATATCGATTCCCGCGCTTTTGGCCATGGTCGAAGCCACCAGCGCAATCCTGACGGGGGAATTCTCGGCCAAGTTCTGGATCGTGTTGCTTGTCACCTACGATCTAGTGTTTACTATGGCTAGCCTCTTCCTCTTTGAGCTGGTATTGCACGCGGAATGAAACGCGCCTTCCCCATCTTTGGGATTGTGACCACAGTTCTCCTGGGCTACGGCCTGCGTGAGGCGCTGGTGGTGGCGCCCACCGAGCAGACCATGGGGGAAGTACAACGTATCTTTTACTATCATGTCTCTTCCGCGTGGACCGCGGGCCTACTGTTCTGCATTAATTTTGTCGCTTCGATCGCATACCTGGTGCGACGCAAGGCCAAGGCTGACGCCTTAGCCTTGGCCTCGGCCGAGGTGGGCGTGGTGTTTTGCACGATTGTGCTGGTGACCGGGCCAATTTGGGCGCGTCCGGTTTGGGGGATTTGGTGGACCTGGGATATGCGCCTCACCCTGACCCTGGTGCTTTGGCTGATCTACGTCAGTTATCTGCTGCTCCGGCGGTTTTCCTCGAGCGCGCAAACCCCGGTCATCGCCGCCGTCCTGGCCATCTTTGGCACCCTCGACATTCCGCTGGTGTATTTTTCCATTTGGTTCCTTCGCACCCAGCATCCCCAGCCCGTCATGGGCGGCGGCGGCTCGATTGATCCCCGCATGTTGCACGCGTTCTTGGTGAATCTCGTCGCCTTTTCCTGTTTTGGGCTGCTGGTGTGTTGGGCCCGTTATCGCCTGGAAGTCCTACGCCAGGAAGTCGAAGAAATGCAGGCGCTTGAATCGTTACTCGAGGCTCGGGGTTCGCGATGAGCTATCTCTATGCGGCTTATATCATCACTTGGGCGATCCACATCGCCTACCTGAGCAGCCTCGTGCGCCGTTACGCTCGGCTACGGCGGGAGATCCAAGAACTCAAGAATCGTTAGCCGGCGCGATGGGAATCCGCGCCAAGCAAGCTCGCTGCCACGCAACAGCTGTGACGGGCGGAGGAGGCGCCGGGACGCGGCATCTCTTGAGGGCGGTCGGCGCATCTGAGGATTTGGGCAGGAAGGCACAGCAAGCGCAGCGTTGGCGGCCACTTGACAGCATATCGGTCGGATGTTTAAGTAGTTGGATACTTAAGCCGGGTGATTTTCTGCCTCCAGTTCGCAGCTCTCGGGCGCGCGCAGGTCGAAGTGCCGTTACTCTCCAGGAATAGGGACATCCGGAGGAGTTCGTGAGATTGAATCGCGGTTGGTCGGGAGCAGCTTGTTTACGCGGACAGGTCTTTGGAGGCCTTGCGCTGTTAGTTGCACTCGCCGTCGTCGCCTTGCTGTGCGGCTCGAAAGTATATCCGGGCAAGAAGAACAGGACGGCTGGTCTCGACCCAAGCGCGGCCACACGCGAGCGGTTTCTTAAATCCTTCACTCATCTTCCGCTCATCTTTGAGCGAAACCAGGGGCAGAGCGATCCGCGGGTGAAGTTTCTCGCTCGCGGCACTCGCTACGCGCTGTTTCTCACCGCGGACGCGGCTGTACTGGCGCTCCAGGACCCGGCGGATCGCAGCCGGCATTCGGCCGAGCATGCTGCCGTAGTGTCGATGGAGTTGGTGAATGCCAATCGGCACGCCGAGATTCAGGGAAATGCAAAGCTTCCCGGCAAGAGTAATTACTTCATTGGAAATGACCCTGCCGGCTGGCATCGCAACATTCCTCAGTTCGCCCGCGTCCGATATGCGGGTGTTTACCCGGGAATTGACTTAATCTACTACGGCAACCAAGGGCGACTCGAATATGACTTCGAGCTTGCTCCGGGAAGCGATCCGGCTCTGGTGAAGTTGAGATTTCACGCGCCAGTGCCCCTCGCGATCGCCGCCAACGGCGACTTAGAGATCAAGCTGGCAGGGGGGGAAGTGCGTCTTGAGGCACCCCGCGTTTATCAGAAGGTCGGAGATCACGAGCGTCCAGTCCAGGGGCGATTCGAATTGCGCGGCCGTCACGAGGTGGGCATTCGATTGGGATCCTATGACCGGAGCCAGGCTCTCATCATCGATCCCGTTCTCACCTATTCCACCTACCTCGGAGGAAACGCCAACGAGGGTTGTTCGGTGATTCTCGGCACCGGAGTTCCGGTGTCGGGCTGTCCGGCGGTTGCCGTTGACCCCGCCACCAATGCGTATATTGCAGGATCCACTACGTCGACCGACTTTCCCCTTAGCTCGTCGCCGTTCCAATCCGGCCTGCGAGGCACGGCGAATATCTTTGTCACCAAATTCAACAGCCTCGCCAACACCTTAGAGTTCTCCACCTATCTGGGTGGGAATGGGACGGATTACACGGGCGGGGTGGGAGTGGATTCGGCCACCGATGTGCTGGTCGCGGGAACGACCACCTCCACCAATTTTCCCACTACTTCGTCAACCTACTGCAAGGTTTCTCCTAACCCCAACCTTTGCGTGCTCGCGTTTCAGACCTCTCCCGCCAGTGCTCACCCCCATGGCTTCGTGACCAAGCTCGATCGGACGGGCGAGATGTTGCTCTATTCGACCTATCTTTCGGGCAACGGCACGGAGATCGTCAGCGGGTTTGCCGTCGGGCAAAGTGACCAGAACGCCTACGTCACCGGCACGACCACCTCGACCAATACTCCGAGCGCAACCTCGATCTTCCCCGCGACGCTCGGAGCTTATCAGACAAAACCGGCCTTGGGATCGACGATTCAGTTCTTCATGAGCAAAATCGAGCCCAGTCTCGCGGGAGCCTCGAGCTTGTACTATTCCACCTACTTTGGCGGCGGCAACCCTACAAGTGGAGTGGCGGTTGGCGGCGGGATAGCCGTGGACGTCAATAACAACGTCTATATCACCGGAGGCACGAACTTCCTGCATGTAGGCGCCTCCAACGATTTTCCCATTCTCAATGCTTACCAGGGTTGCCTGGACGTTCCTACCTCAACCAGCACGACGACTTGCCCAACGAGCGTCACCGCTACCGATGCGTTCTCGGCTGAATTCAATCCGAATGCGGTTACGGGTTCGCAACTTCTCTATTCGACCTACTTGGGCGGCTCGGGGAATGATATTGGCTACGGGATCGCGACCGATGGCACCAATGCTTATGTAACCGGCTCGACGGCCTCGGCAGACTTTCCGGTTACGGGCACGGGCGTCTATCAGAGCACCTACGGCGGCGGGGCAAGCGACGCCTTCCTGGCGAAACTGGCCAATCCAGTGGCCACCGGAAGCACCCCGGGATTGGTCACCCTCAACTACTCTACGTTCATTGGTGGCTTGGCCACCGATGTGGGTTTGGCGGCCGCGGTCGACACCGAGCAGGGAGCGCGGGTTACGGGCTGGACCAACTCTCCGAACATTCCGGAACTGAACAACACCATCCAGGCTGGATATGCGGGAGGTAACGATGCCTTCGTGGCCCGCATCGATACCACCGGCACCTCCCCCACTGCACCCGGCCACTATTTCACCTACCTCGGTGGAACGGGGGCCGATTATGGCACCGGCATCGCCGTCGATCTGCAGGGTTCGAGTTACGTTTCAGGCGAGACCAATTCGTCCAACTTCTTGCAACTAGCGATTCCAGAATATCCCGCTTTTCAACCCACGTTGCTCGGCACCACCGACGCCTTTCTCAGCAAATTAGGTCCGACTCTCAGCTTGACCTTGACGGGGACCAGCTCGCCCCCAGTGGTTGGCGTGGGCAATCAGGTCACCTTCAGCTACACCATCACCAACACCGGCGATCTTGCCAGTAACGTCATCTTCACCGATACCTTGCCGCCCTCGGGTGCGTCGTTTACTTCGGCGACGGTGGGCTCTGGCAGCTGCGGCAGCGCCACCGGATCGATCGTAAGCTGTACCATCGGCACGCTCAACTCAGGCTCGAGTTCGACGGCAACGGTAATCCTAACCCCGACGGCGAGCATTACGCCTTCACTTACCACACTCACTTTGGGCAATACGGCTTCGGTTACCGTCGCAGGATGCACTTCCTGCACCCAGTCGATGACGATATCCACGCTGGTCAACGACTACAACATCAGCGTATCGCCGACTTCCGCCACGGTTCCGGCGGGCGTGCCCGCCACCTATACGGCCACGGTTACACCCACCGGCAACATTCCCAACACTGTTTCCATCACCTGCAGTGCCGGCCTGCCGACGGGTGCGACTTGCTCGGAGGTTCCATCGTCGCCCGTCCCCAATCTCAGTAATGGTCCGGTGAGTTTCGTGCTGGTCATCAACACCACCACCCGCGTGATCACGACCACCGATCGGGGAAAACACGGCGGGCCGTTGTATGCGACTTGGTTGCCCGTCTCCGGCTTGGCGCTGCTGAGCATAGGAATAAAGAGATCCCCGCGCCGTCGGCGTTGGCTCCTAGGATTCTTCTTCGCCGCCTCGCTGGCGCTGATCGTCTTCCAAGTTGGCTGTGCGAAGTCGGCGGTGACGACGACCACCGGAACTCCGG
>JASHSL010000106.1 GCA_030040855.1 Terriglobales bacterium | reverse complement strand
CGGTCAATATCTAGAACAGGCACCCGCGGCCCTGGAAATCGCAAGTAAAGGCTAATGGCCCCGAAGGGTATTAAGAGGAAGACAAGGAGATTCAGATGGCGACACTAACAATGCCTGTAGAGGAGAAAAAGAAAACCTACGAGCAGGAAGCCCTGATTACCGGAGCCGAAGCCATTGCGATTGCCTGCAAGCTGGCCAACGTGGACGTAGTCACGGCTTATCCAATCCGCCCTTATGACACGGTGATGCAATACATGAGCCAGCTCGTGGCTGACGGCGAAATGGATTGCGAATTCATCGTGGCAGAAAGTGAAAACTCACAGTTTGAAATCGTGAAACATGCATCCGTGTGCGGTGCGCGCGTGTTTTGCGGCTCCAGCGGCATCGGCTGGATGTATGCCATGGAGGTGCTGACTGTTACGCCCGCTCTACGCGTGCCCATGGTTTGTCTAGTGGGCAACCGGGCGCTGGACGATCCCGGTGCTTTCGGCGTGGAACACAATGACGCCCTCGCCGTTCGTGACCTGGGCTGGCTTTTGAACTGGGTCGACACGGCGCAAGAAGCGCTCGACACGGCCCTGATTGCCTATCGAGTGGCGGAAGATCGCCGCATATTCGTTCCATTAGCGATCAGCTGCGACGGCGCATTCCTAACCCATTCCCAGGCCCTGGTAAAGGTGCCGGCGGCGGAGCAGGTCATGCAATTCCTGCCCAAGTACGATCGTGGCGATCTGCTGCTACACCCGGATAACGTCATCTCGGTGGCGCCGCAAGCCAACGAAGACTGGGTGATGGAAATCCGGCGACAGAACTACGCAGTGACCGAGCGAGCCTGCGATGTGATCCGCGAGGTCTATGCCGACTTCGAGCGCATCTTCGGACGCAAGTACGGCAATCCATTCTTCGAAGAGTACATGACTGAGGACGCCGAGATCGTTCTGCTCGGGATGGGAACGCTCTCGACACCGGTACGAGTCGCAATTCGAAAGCTGCGCGAGCAAGGCAAGAAAGTTGGATTCGTGCGGCTGCGCTGGTTCCGGCCTTTTGCCGGTGCTGAAATCGCGAAGTGCCTGGAGCGCTTCCGCGCGATCGGCGTTATCGATCGCGACCTGTCTTTGGGTGCGCCCGACCTCAGTGGCGTAGTGGCAACTGAGGTGCGCTCCGCAATGTACACCAGCGCTAAGACCCGGCCGCCCGTGCTTGACTTCATTTGTGGGCTCGGCGGACGCGAAGTAACTGTGCCAGACGTGGGGAAGATGACCGACATCGTCTTCCAGGCGGCGAATGGCAAAGCGCAACCGTTGACGCAATGGATCGGGCTGCGGGGGTAATGCGTCGCGTGACGCATGCCTAGAGCCGGAAAGGAAAAACACTATGAGCACAACTTTTGTGGAAGAGAAACCGACCCAGAACCTGGAACCGTTCAAAGGAGTCAAGAAGGTTCCATACGAGGAGTACTTCACATCCGGCCACCGCACTTGTGAAGGCTGTGAGTCCGCGCAGATCATGCGGCTGATGGCGAAGGCGGCCGGGCCCCGGACGATTGTCCTAGGAGCCACCGGATGCATGTACGTGGCCAACACCTCCTACTACAGCACCGTCTGGGGCGTGCCTTGGATGCATACGCAACTGGGCAGCGCCGGCTCCGGAGCGCTGGGTGTAGCGGCGGCGTTGCGCGCCCAAATGCGTAAGGGTTCGATGAGGGACGAACCCATCAACGTCATCGCCTTCTGCGGTGACGGTGGCGGCGCCGACATGGGTCTGAGCGCGATCTCCGCCACCATGACCCATCCCGACTACAACCTTCTGATCCTGTTGTACGACAACGAGGAGTACGGCAACACGGACATCCAGATTTCCGGAACTTCGCCGTGGGGCGTCAACACCTCGTTCAGCACACCAGGCAAGGTAAAGCGAATCATGCATCACCGCTGGAAAAAGAATGTCGCACCGTTAATCCTGGCCGGCCATCCGACCGTCAAGTACGTTGCGACAATTTCCACGTCCTATCCGCTGCAAGCGATGAACAACATCCGCAAAGCGCTGTCGGTCGGCGGACCTACGTTCATTCATTGCCTGAATCCGTGTCCAAAGGGCTGGGACTTCGATCCCCTGATTGCCTTCGAACTCGGCGAACTGGCGGTGAATACCGGCATTTGGCCTCTCTATGAGGTGGAATGCGGGAAGCTGAGGCTGTACGGCAAGACGGAGGCGATCGCAAAAGGACGATTCAAGCGTCTGCCGGTTCGCGACTACCTGCTCAAGCAAGGCAGATTCGCACATTTCACCGAGGAGGACATCGAGTTCTTCCAGGCCAAGGTGGATGAAATGTGGAACCGGTGGCTGGTGCCGGGAGTGATCCCGCTCGAGAAGGAAATTGAAGCGGAGCAACGTACCTAGCCGGGGCTCGCGAACCCTGGTAACTGGTCAGAGACAGGCGTGTGTGTCTGGTGAAAGACAACGATCGACGGGTTCCTCAGGTGTCAAGATGCTAGCTCTTCTGTTCGCTGGCCTCGTGCTCACGTGCACCAATCTGTTGTTTGGCCAAGCAAGCATTTCGCCGCTGACCAGCATAACCGTGACAATTACGCCTGCGAAAGCGACGCTGTTTGGGGGCGAAATACAGACTTTTGCGGCAACGGTTGTGGGCATCGACGACCAATCCGTAAACTGGGCCGTGGAGGAAGCAAACGGCGGGACCATTACAGATCGTGGCGTATATGTTGCACCCAAAATCCAGGGCGTGTATCACATCATCGCAACCAGCACACGCCGGCCACAGACGAAGGCTGTCGCCACGGTGACGATCCTTGCTTATTGCGACCCGCTCCCTCCAGCTTCCACACAATAAGCCGGCTTTAAACGCCAGCCTTGGCAACTACATCTCTGTGTGGATGCGCAAACGGCGAGATCGTTCTTGTTTGCCCATTGAGGATCCCGCCC
>JASHSL010000105.1 GCA_030040855.1 Terriglobales bacterium | reverse complement strand
CCCGCCATTCGAAAGTCGGCAAGTGCGCTAGAGCCCGACGAAAGACGTCAGCCGTGAGAGCTTCCGCAATTTGACGATTGCCCACGTGCCGGGCAATGAACACATACACGCGATCAAAATGCAACTCGTAGAGCGCGGCAAAGCCGGCTGGATCCCGTTGGGCAGCCTCGACTAAGCCACGCTCGTCCGGCTGCAGTTGCGCCGCTGTCGCTCGGAAAACCATCGCTCCCTCAGAACCTCAACGATTTACGATCGGCAAGCTTAATCCGAGACGCCACAGAGCGAGCCGGCCAAAACCCGACCGGAAGGCGTGGCGCAGTGCAAGGTCGAGCGATGAGCCGCCCCGCCCAGCGGGGCAGGCAGGACCGGATGCCTGGTCCATAACACACCCAATCTCACCCCTGGCTGTCGATCGCCTGCGGTTCATTTTTCCGGGGCTTGCCGATGTGGCGATTATAGCTTGGGAAAACCCCGCGCGATCGCACCCCGACTCTAGGTTGGCAAGAACCTTTTCCATGCTGAAGGACAAAGTGCAGCGTGGGATGGTCGACTCCTCACCAGCCTCACCCGCCGGGCCGGCTTCCCTGTTGCGGCAACTTCCCCTAACATGTTGACTGTGATTTTGCGCCATCGCCGGCGCGACATGTGGGAGCTGAAATGAAGAAGTTTGTAGCTGTAATCCTAAGTTGCTTGGCCGTCCCTGCGGTGGCGCAGATGGCACCTAGCGCCGCCAGCGAAAAGCCTAACGCTCAGCTCGAGCACACGCTGATCGCTCAAAGCGAAGCGGTCGCGGCAGCACAAAAAGCCAAGGATGTTCCAACCTTAAAGCGCCTGCTCACCGATGATTTTGAGCGAGTCGGCAGCGAAGGCGGGCTGCACGACAGAAGCGAGGTTCTCGACGAGGCGAGCGAGGGCGGGCTCGAGGATTACCGTCTGTATGATTTCAACGTACTTGTTGTCGATGAGAACGTCGCCATCGTGACCTACAACGCCGTCATCCAGATGTCCGCGGAGGATGAGGATCTGCCTCCCCGTTACCAACGTTTTTCCGATGTCTGGGTTAAGCAAGGGGATCAGTGGCGACTGCGCTTCGAGCAGTCCACTGCCAAACGTGCCATCGACTAACCCTTAAGTCCGAGCCTTGAGTTAGGCGGTGCGCTTCCGCAGCTTGCCATGGGGCACGCCCCGGGGAACGGCGCCACTGCTTGATTTCTATTTCTTGGATTTCTATTTCTTGACTTCGTCGCGCTCCACCACGCCGTCTTTGATGTGGATGATGCGGTGTGCGTACTCGGCAATGTCGTGCTCGTGCGTAACCAGCACAATCGTGTTGCCCTGGCCGTGCAGGCGGTCAAATAACCCCATGATTTCATTGCCGGTTTGGGAGTCCAGGTTCCCGGTAGGCTCGTCGGCGAGAATGATCGAAGGATGATTCACCAAGGCGCGGGCAATGGCCACCCTCTGCCGCTGGCCTCCGGAAAGCTCGTTGGGCTTATGCATCATGCGGTCTGCCATCCCTACGGCGTCCAAGACAGCCTTGGCTCGTTCTACCCGCTGTTCCGAAGGAACCCCGGCATAGATCAGCGGCAGCTCGACATTGTGCAAGGCGGTCGCACGGGCCAACAGGTTGAAGGTCTGAAACACGAAACCAATTTCCTTATTGCGAATGCGCGCCAGCTCGTCCTCATCGAGTTCGCTCACCAGTTGCCCATTGAGCCAGTACTGGCCTTTGCTCGGAGTGTCGAGGCAACCGATCAGGTTCATCAGGGTCGATTTTCCCGAGCCGGAGGGTCCCATGATGGCGACATATTCGTTGCTGCGAATATTCAGGTTGACGCCACGCAAGGCCTGGACCTGCTGCTCCGAGCCCATGTCATAGGTCTTCCACAAGTCAACCGTGCTGATCATGAAGGAGTCGGGAGCCGTCGACAAGGGTGGTTGGGACCATTTGATTAGCTCAGCGCTTG
Organism: Terriglobales bacterium; assembly: GCA_030040855.1. GTDB lineage: Bacteria > Acidobacteriota > Terriglobia > Terriglobales > Acidobacteriaceae > JAFAGX01. The sequence goes on along the minus strand of JASHSL010000105.1, from coordinate 4,837 downwards.
CCATTCTTCCCTCCTGCTTTTTGTAGGCCACCTGCAAGTTCTCCGGACTCGTCTCCAGGGCTGCATGCGGCAGGGGCTCGTTCGACCAGCCGCCCCGGCAAAGGTCACGTTTCCTCTTTCTTCGGGGTGGAATTGTCCACCTTCACGCTCGCTCCCGGACGCAAGGTGCGCAAGATTTTATAGCTCCCGATGACGACTTCCTCCCCTGCGCTCAATCCTTTCACGATTTCGATATCGCTGGTTCCAGCGATTCCCGTCTCGACCGGCAAGAACTGCGCCTGGTGATTGCGAACCACGAAGACGCCTTCGATCTCTGCCGCGCTGTCCGACCTCACCCTGGGGGCAGCGGCCTGGACCGAGTCTTGCTCCTCTTTCTGCAACAGGTCTTCCGGACGGCGCACCGTCAAGGCCTGGATCGGAATGGTCAACACCTGGCTGCGGGTGGCCGTCGTAATCTTGGCGGTCGCCGAAAGACCCGGTCGCAAGCCCTCGGGCGGATCCTCTAAGGTTACGACGACGCGGAAGTCCTTGGCTTCCTCGCTGCCCGTCGTCTGTTGCGAAGTCGAGACCCCGGTCGAACGTACCATGGCGTTATTTCCTATCTCGGTCACCGCCGCCTTGAAGGTCTTTTGGGGAATGGCATCAATCGCCACCTCGGCGTTCTGTCCCAATTGCACATTGACAATGTCGGTTTCGTCCACCCGAACCTCGGCGGTGATCACCGACATGTCTGCGATCGTCATGAGCACACTGCCGGGTGAATTCTGGATACCAATGACAACCGTTTCCCCTTCACGCACCGGAAGGCTGGTAACCACCCCATCAAACGGCGCCTGATACATGGTCTTGTTGAGAACATCCGCGGCATGGGTCAGGTTGGCGCTGGCTTGCGTGATCCGGCGATGGGCGGACTCTTTTTGTGCCTTAGCCTGCGCCACCCGAGCTTCTGCCTGTGCCAGCCCAGCCACCGTCGCCTGATGAGCAGCCTTTTGGCTGTCGTACTCTTGTTGGGAAATCAGCGCATCCTTAAACAAGCCCTGAGTGCGGCTCCAATCGAGAGCCGAGCGCTCGGCATCGGATTGGGCGCGGTTGAGGTCGGCCACCGCGGTATTGAGCGCCGCCTCGGCCGCGAGCGCATCGGCACGCGCCGCCTCGAGGGTAGCTTTCGTCGCATGCAAATCAGCCTCGGGTTGGACGTCTTCCAAACGCGCCAGCATCTGCCCCTTTTTCACCCGTTCCCCCTCTTTCACGAAGAGGTTGGTGATCTTGCCAAATGCATTCGCTCCGATGTTGACGTAGGTCTTGGGCTTAATTTCGCCGGACGCACTCACCATCGAGGCCAGGTCCTCGCGTTTCACCCTGCCGGTTTCTACCGTCACTACGTTCTTACGGCTTTGGTAGACGGCAAAGCCTGCGATTGCGACCACCAGCAGGGTCGCCCCCGTTGCGACGGCAAGCTTTTTCCCGGTACGCATTGCCTCCTGCTCCCGTCCGCTCCAGCTTACCATTCAGCTGGCCTGGGTTCGGGTTCGGAGGGAGTCCCGCAGTTGAGGACCAAGGGCATCGACACCGTGAGATACGGTTCCCCTAAGCCGAAAGTTCCTCCCCGCGGAATCCTTGTAACTCCAAGAATACGATGGATCTCGAGCCCAACCCTTGATTATAGCCCTGGCTGTCGCCCGGGCGAGTGCTTGGAAGGCTTGAGACAGAGCCGGGAACTATGCTCCCCTACGACGCGAAAGCTAATTTCAACAGATCGCTCAGCCCTCGATTTCGAGCTCGTTGGTGCTTGGCCGTGGACGCTCTTTACTCCTCTCCCCCAGGGGCGATGACGGGATTGCCTGCGAGCAGGGATCAGCGGGTGTCGATCTTGGGGGGCAAAGTCCTGGACCTATCGGGAGCCGCGATCGATGGCACCAAGGTCATCTCATCGTTCGCAAGCCTACACTTTCTTGCCAAAAACCCTGGTCGATCGAGTCAGGTACCGTGGTGGTGCGCTCGGAGGCCGAGGCAATTCTCGAGCGCGTGCAGAGCCTCGAGGGCGCGCTCGATAGCTCGTTGTTCGGCCAGATCGGCATCCTCGGTGGCGACAAACAGTTCTCGCCCGCGCGCGATGAGGGCTTGTTCTGCGACGACAATCCTCCGCGGTAACCTATGGCGGTCGGATTCGAACAATGCGGCTTGATATAATTCCCGCCAGTTCGAAACTGCTCTCAGTACGGTAGGGGATTTCTGCATGGCGCTATGCCTCGGCTAACGATGGGATGGAAACACTTATCTCGAGCTTCGCAGATCTGTCTGGCTAGCTCAATACGGTCTTTACCGTAGGCAGAGGGCTGCAGGTTAGGGCGTTTGCTGGGCGCTTGTCTTCAAGGACTAAATCAGGAAGGAGCAATGAGTCGACAGAAAAGGTTGAAATTGCGTCGGCTCGATGAGAAATTTGCCATTTGTCGATTCCATCCCGGCACCACCCCTCTACCCTGGGCTCACTCTGCCAAATTTCTGTCGGTTACCCGAACCGAGGATGAGCTGTCGATCGTATGCCCGGTCGCAGATGTACCGACCAAATGCAAAGCCGAGGCACCGTGGATCGGCTTTAAACTGTTGGGTTCGTTCACCTTTTACGAGTTCTTGACGTCGATCGTAGAGCCTTTGGCACAAGCCGACATTCCCATTTTCGCGATTTCGACCTACGATACCGATTACGTTTTCGTAAAGGAAGAACAAGTGGAACCTGCCGTTGACAAGTTACAGCAGGCCGGTCATCGGGTCGTCGGCTAAACTCAGCTTCGAGCCTCCGTCGGCCGACTTCGGTTGAATCGGCCGCAGGGGGTGTTGCATCATGTTCGCAGCCAAGGTGGAATTTCCGCATGCCGTCGTTCGGTAAAATTCTGCGTCGAAGGACCAAGGACGTTGTGCGCCAGGCCCGCGGTTTGCGGGCGGTGCTGCGCGCCCTTGTCTCCACCGAGCATCCCCTGTTGGCGCATATTATTCCCGTTCGGCGCTGCAATCTGGCCTGCACGTATTGCAACGAGTACGACGATTTTTCGAAGCCCGTGCCCACCGCGACGATGTTCGCGCGCCTGGATAAGTTGGCGCAACTGGGCACGTCGGTCGTCACCATCAGCGGGGGAGAGCCCTTGCTGCATCCCGAGCTCGACCAAATCATCCGCCGGATCCGCCGCCACGGCATGATCGCCGGCCTGATCACCAATGGATACTTGCTGGTGCCCGAGCGCGTCGAGCGGTTGAACCGGGCGGGGTTGGAGTGGTTGCAGATCTCGATTGACAATGTGATGCCCGACGAGGTTTCGAAAAAAAGCCTGAAGGTTCTCGACCAGAAACTTCAAGTCCTCGCTCGATACGCCGAGTTTCACGTCAACATCAACTCGGTGGTCGGGGGTGGCGTGCGCCATCCCGCAGACGCCCTCATCATCGGGAAACGGGCGCTCGAGCTTGGATTCAGCTCGACCGTAGGCATCATTCACGATGGCGGCGGTCAGCTGCAAGCGCTCGGCAACGAAGAACGCCGTGTCTATCATGCGATGAAGGCGCTCGAGAAACGCAGCTTCACCCGCATTCATGCCTTCCAGGACAACATTGCGCGGGGCCGGCCCAACCACTGGCGCTGCCGCGCCGGATCCCGCTATTTGTATATTTGCGAAGACGGGCTGGTGCACTACTGCTCGCAGCAACGCGGCTACCCCGCGATTCCGCTGGAACAGTACACCATCGAGGATCTCCGCCGGGAATTTGTGACCCGAAAACCCTGCGCGCCGCATTGCACTGTGTCTTGCGTACACCAGGTTTCTGTCTTTGATTCCTGGCGTGCACCGCAGCATCCCTCGCCCTCGTCGGTGAGCTCCGCCGCCGATCCGTTGGTCGAGATCGAATAGATTCCGCAGCCGCCTACTTTTTCTTGGCCGTGGGCGGCAGGATGCCCTTCAGGCGGAGATACATGGCGGCGGCGGCGTAATGGTCGGCCCAATCGTTGGTCAGAGCAAACAAGGCATAGGCTCTTGGCACCTGGCGTCCGCCAAAGAAATCGATGGTGTCTCCCAGCTTCGAATCCTCCAGCTTGGCCAAGGCGGAACTGCAAAAATCAAAGGAAGCTTTCAAGCGGGTGACCAGGGCTTCCTTGCCGTCGGATTCCTTGGCTTCCGCCGACTTCGGTTCGGGCACGTCGCCGATCTTGGCGCACAGATAATCGTTCGATTCCGCAATGTGGATCACGAGATGGGCAAAGCTCATCTGCTCGGGCGTGGGTTTGAAATCGTACTGCTCGGCCGGCATGGCTTCGGCGGCGGCGACCAGGTTCTTCTGCTGGCGAGGCAGGATTTCCTTCGCTACTCCGGAAACGGGATTGGCCTCGGCCAAAAGCAAAAGACTGGAGAAGACAAGGACCACAGATGCGATCACGGTTCTCATGCTCATTCCCCTCCCTGTCTAGCATAATCCCGGGCCCCACTGCACGCCACCCGGTCAAGACTTGTCACCAGTCGGCTCTTGGCTTGGATGAGGAAACATCGCGCCGGCTGCGGGCGACGGCCAGATTACGCCATTAACTCCCGGCGTCGCTTCGAGCAAACTTCGGGTATACGGGTGCCGCGGATCCTCCGTGATCTGCTGCGTGGGTCCGATTTCGACGATCCTTCCCTGATACATCACAGCAATGCGGGTGGACAGATAGCGAACCAGCGGCATGGAGTGCGAGATGAACAGGTAGGTCAGGCCGAACTGGCGTTGCAATTGCGCCAGCAGGTTGACGATCTGGGCCGCCACGCTGACATCGAGAGCGGAGACAGGTTCATCGGCAACCACGAATTTCGGGCGTAAG
>JASHSL010000104.1 GCA_030040855.1 Terriglobales bacterium | reverse complement strand
CCACGTAGTCGTTGACTAGGAAACTAAGCGTGATGGCAGTGCCTCCTCCAACCGTGAGCTTGCGGTCCGAAGTTTCGGACGAGATGACGCTGGCCGCCCGGATCAGCTGTTGGTTGAGCACGCGCCAGCACTCGATAATTTCGCTCCACTCCATCGCTTGGTAATTGTGCAGTGCCACCCATCGGTCTCCGTCGTAGCCTGCGAGCGAAGGTTGTTCTTCAACCTGGGCACGCACGATGCGCTGGTGATTATTGCAGGCGGAATCGACCAGATGTCCCAGTTCCTGCTTCTTCGACCACTTTCCAACCGCCGTGGGCCTTGCCAGTTCCTTCGGCGAAATCGCCATCAATAACGAAGGTGCCTTTGCCACGATCTGTCTCAGTTTCCCGACTGCCTCCATGCTTGTTCTCCTCCCCGGGAAAACGTGGTCAATCGACTGCCGCCGGCGGAAACTTGGCCGACAGCAGGAGTGGGCGGGTTGCAGGTAAACTGCGGGCTAGCTAGCTTTCAAGCCGAGTGGAAGCAATAGGCAGATGCCTGTCTACCACTCTGGATATCTTACAGCACGTGCTGGAGGCTCCCGAAAAACGTGGAAAGGATCCCGTCATCTGATACCGACGTGAGCTCAGAGGTTGAGCTTCCAGTATCCCTCCAGGGGAACTCTTTGGACTTTTTGTTCGCTGCAGAGGAGATTCAGTGCGCTGGCGACTGCCTCGGGGCGTTTGCCAAGCTGTTCCGCTAGGTCGTGTACGCTGACCACCACATCCCCGGTCGGGTAGCGCTGATGGATTTCGCGACCGTAGGTCGAAATCCTATCGGCGAGGTTACGAAGGTACTTGATTCGGTGGTCGGTACGCGCCTTATCCGTTTCAAGACTCCGCTTGCACAGAGCTGCAATTCCAATTCCACCAGCGATCAGCAAGATCCACCGGTGTCGTGCTATCCACGAAAAACCACTGGCAAAGGAATTCATTATGGTTTCTCCACCACCTTGATCTCGAATGGAAGCAGAATACGTAGGAAACTGAAGCGCACGGAGATTACCGAAGTCTTACGCCGATGCGCAGCCGGGACTGGGGATAATCGGGGGAGGCAGTTTCCCAAGTTCTTCTAGGTCTGCGCTAAATGCGAGGATTGGTTATAGGCCAGCGACAGCCTGCTTGGCTTCGGCACGCGGTAGCCTAAGAAGACACGTCCCCTCGATTCAGACACCGCGAATCCACTATTGCGGCAGTGCCGTGCCTGTCAAGACTCCAGCGCTACCTCCGCTGCCAAGGAGCTGCGCGCCCCTTCCAATGGAGTCGACAAAGGAATTGGGGACGAAGCCGACAGTCAGGAAATCATCGTTTTTCGTGACCATGGTTCCACTGCCATCAGCATCAAGGCAATAGGTTCCGCTCGCGCTCTCCGCCTTGGCCGCTCCCTCCGAGAGCCTCAAGGTTTTGCCAAGAAACCTTTGTCAATGCCATCGCTTTTGAAGTACCCAGCCAGATCGCCGTTGTCGTTCAAGCCGGTCACAAGCGCACTCTTCGAACCTGAAGGGGCGATGGAGGTGGTGAAAACACCTTTGTCGAGAAGAAATCCGTAGATCGCGCCGCTCGTTTCCTCGTACGCTCCGACGATCTCACCGGTGGTGTAACTGATGCCATAGGCAAACGTCTCGGTCGCACCCGGCACGTTGATGGCGGTGAACTTACCATCGGCATAACTAAAGCCATGGGTTTTGCCTGCGCTGTCCCGGTAACCGCCCACAACCTGATCACTGTTGCTGATGCCGGTCGCTCTGGTATAAGTCGCATCGGGGTACTTGAGGTAGCTGAACGAGCCATCCTTATAGATAAACCCCGTATATCCCGGGTCAGTTGCGCCCTTTAAGAAAATAGTGCCGGCGATCGTGCCCGAGTCGTTGATTCCGTCAAATTGAATGGAGGTCAACTTGCTGTTCGGACTTTTGACCGCTGTGTATTTGCCTGCGCTGTACAGAAACGCTATCTGCGGGTCGCTTCCCACCGCGTAATATCCGACGATCTCACCGGAATTATTGATGTCCAGCGCGCCGCCGTTGGTCGCGCCCGCAGGGGTGATCGTCGTGAACGTGCCGCTTTTGTCGAGAAAGCCGGCCGACCCGCTTGCCGTCAGGTAACGCCCAACAATCTCGCCCGCATTATTAATTCGGCCGGTCTGCGTGCCCTTGGTGCCTTTGGGATCGCTGATCGTGGTGTACTTGTAAGCCGTGGCATCCGGTTGCACATCAGTGGTTGCCTCCTGGGCAGACAAGCTGAACCCCGCTACCAACACGCAAACGACGAGAACGAAACGCGAGTTCGCGCACTTCATGATGAATCCCCCTCAAAGAGATTGGCTGGAAATAGGGCTATCACAAACCTTAACAGTGGTATAGAGTCAGAATGCTCCTGCCAGGCCGAATTCTACCTGTCTTTCAGGTGTTGAACGAAGCGATCGGAATATGCAGCGCTGGTCCAGCGGAGAAACAACTACCCTCTCCGCCGCGGCGCGGCGGGGACCGTCAAGGGCGCCGGGACGCCTTTTTCAGGAATTCTAGCGACCGATCTCGCGCCTGTTGGGCGGCCACGGCATTGTAGCTCGCCCGATCCTCGCAGTTGAACCCGTGATCGGCTTCGTAGCAGAAGATCCGCACCTCGGGATGAGCCGCCTGCACGCGCTCGACGTCTTCCCTTGGAATGTGCTTGTCCAATGTGCCGAAGTGCAACATCACGGGGCAGCGGGGATTCTCCTCGGCAGCCTGTGCGATATGTCCGCCGTAGTAGCCGATGGCGACATCGGGGTCCAGGCGCGTGGCCGCAAGCCACGCCATGGTTCCGCCCAGGCAGTAACCGATGACCCCGCAGGGTTTCTCCGTGTGTTTCCTTAAATACCCCAAGGCAGCTGCAATATCCTTCATGGCATCTTGCGGATGGAGACGTCTCGCAAAAGCAATCCCCTTCTCGAGTTCAGCGGGTTGATAACCCAGTTCCACTCCCCTCTCCATTCGATCATAGAGAGCGGGAGCAACGGCGAGAAAGCCATCCTTGGCGTAGCCATCGGCCACAGAACGAATGTGACGATTGACTCCGAACGCCTCTTGCAGGACGACTAGGCCCGCAATGGGTGCGCCGCTCGGCCACGACACGTATGCCGCCAGCTCATGACCGTCGCTTGCCTTCAGCCTGACACTCTCGCTCATCTGTCATCTCCCTGAGAAATTCTTACCAACCGTCGTCGGAACACTCGAAGCCCCGATCCAGGCAAAATCCTACCACTCCGCCCGGGGCTGGCCGCAGCGGCCATGACATTGCTGAATCTCTCCCCCGTCCGTTAGAATCTAAGGAGTTCCGGCGCAGGTAAAGGCTTATGAAAGCAGCGATTCACCCCCCGTATCATGAAGTCCGCGTCCTTTGCGCGTGTGGTAACAACTTTACTACTCGTTCCACGCACAAGGGCGACATACACGTAGAAATCTGTTCCAACTGTCATCCCTTCTTCACCGGCAAGCAAAAATTGGTCGATACTGCCGGCCGCGTAGAGCGCTTCCGCCGCAAGTACGCCAAATCTGAAAAACCCAAACATTAGCCCTAACGATTTAGGATCCTTTGCCCGCTGGCAGCGTTGCAGCCTCATATAGACGCTGCTTTGCCCTGCTCCCATCCGTCAGGGGCCAACCTGGTCGGCGGGGAATCGAACAGATAAATCTCTGCTTGGCGCGGGCGGGGGGAGGTAGAATTCTGTCTCGTTGGTTGCCCATGCGCATGCTAGGGGACATCTTCGGGCAAATTTTCCGCACCCTGTGGATGCACAAGCTGCGCTCCTTGCTCACCATGTTCGGAATCGCCTGGGGGGTCGGCTCCCTGCTGTTGCTGGTTGGGTTGGGGGAAGGATTCCGGTCGGGCAACAAGCGGAACATGTCCGAATATGGGCAGAACATCATCTGGCTCTATCCGGGACAAGTACCCGCCTTGGCCGGGAGCCTGTACGCGGGACGCCACTACCGCTTGACGTACCAGGACTACCTGGACGTCCGCGCACAGGCGCCCCACGTCCTGGCCATCACCCCGGTACTTTCCCGCACCGATGTGCGTGCGGTCAGCGATTTTGCCAGTGCCAACGGCGAAATCCTGGGTGTGGAACCGCAGTACAACGGCATCCGCTACCTGCCGCTGAAGCAGGGACGCTGGCTGAACGGGTTCGACGAGAGCCAGAGACGGAATGTGATTGTCCTCGGCGACGAAATGACCCGCAATCTTTTCCCCGGCCGACCGGTAATCGGTTCGAGCATATTGCTGGATGGCCTGAGCTTCGAGGTGGTCGGCACCATCGTCCGGGTCGGTCAGGGCGATAACAATTCCACCAACATGCGGGGCTACATTCCCTATCAGGTAATGAGCGTGTTCTTCCCCCTCCCCGGCGAAAGCGAGCGGCACACCTTCTCCTTTTTGAATTTCCAGCCGCGCACCGCGGCCGAGCACGGCCTTGCAGTGGATGAGGTAAAAAAGGTCATCGCCCATAATCACGGCTTCGATGATCGCGATCGCGATGCTTTCGACGTCAACGACTCCGTGCAGCAGGCCGAGGCGGTGGGCACGATTTTCGATGCCATGGACATCTTTCTCGGCACGGTTGGAGCGGTAACGCTTGCCCTGGGAGCCATTGGGGTCATCAATATCATGCTCGTGTCGGTGACAGAGAGGACCCGGGAAATTGGACTGCGCAAGGCCTTGGGCGCGACCAACCGGAATATTCTGTGGCAATTCTTTCTCGAGGGAATCCTGCTGACTTTACTCAGTGGGGGGCTGGGCATGGCGCTGGCCGGAGGAGTCATGGTCGCATTGGGTTCGGTCCAGGGTCCGGAGGGATTTGATCCGCCGCGGCTGGTTCCGATGACGGCCGCGCTGGCGATTAGCTGCCTGGCCATTGCCGCGGTAGGGGCGGGAATCTATCCGGCGCGCAAGGCAGCCATGTTGCAACCGGTGGAGGCGCTGCGCCAGGAATAAAGCATGACCAAGGACTTGTGGCGAGAAGCCTATGCTGCCATGAGGCATAACCGTCGTCGCACTTTTCTCACCATGCTGGGGATGGCCTGGGGCATCGCGACGGTGGTGATGCTGCTTTCCTATGGCAACGGGTTCGGGCAAGCTTGCGCCAACATCCTCGCCAATTTCGGCACGCGTCTGATGATCGTGCTGCCCGGGCGGACTTCGATGCAGGCCGGTGGACAGAAGGCGGGGGTTCCCCTCCGCTTCACGCTCGAGGACGTTGATTTGCTGAAGCAGTCCCTGCCCGAAATCACCCAAATCGAACCGACCGTCAGCAAGAATTGCCACGTGCAATATGAAATGCGCACCTATGACCTCCGGGTGGCGGGCGGACGTCCGAATGATACCCGGATTCGCAACCTCACGATCGACCGGGGCAGGTTCCACAACCTGGAAGACCAGCTGCAGCGCGCCCACGTCGCAGTCATCGGTTCGGAAGCGAAGGAGAAGCTGTTCTCGGGGCGCAATGCCGTGCACGAGCACATCCGCATTGACGGGATCAGCTTTGAGGTGATCGGCGTGTTGGCGCCCAAAATCCAGGTGGGGGACAACGACGTGAATCGCGCCATCTACGTTCCCTTCACCACCATGGCTGACCTTGCCGACACGCACTACTTAGAGGCCATCTGGTTCACCTATGAGAGCAAGGATTACTTGAAGCTCGAACGGTCCCTGCGCTATGCGATGGCCCTGGCCCATAAGTTTAACCCGACCGACCGCCGCGCCCTGGTGGTGTTCAATTTGATGGAACAGGTGCATCAGTTCGAAGTCATCACTTTGGGCTTGAAGCTTCTGCTGGCATTTATCGGTACCCTCACCCTGGGAATCGGCGGCGTGGGCTTGATGAACATTATGCTGGTCTCGGTAACCCAGCGTACGCGGGAGATTGGAGTAGAAAAATCACTTGGGGCTCGCCCCCGCGATATCTTCCTGCAGTTCCTGGCCGAGGCGTTGACGATTACATTCCTCGGGGGGGCGCTAGGCATCGTGTTGGCATTCGCGGTCTCGCTCGCGGTGGGAAGGCTGACCTTGTACAGCGCAGTCGCCAAGCACGCCGAAGCGGGAGATATTCGCCTGGTGATCGATCCGGGCACATTGATCGTCGCCACCCTCATTCTCGGCTTGATCGGATTGGTGAGTGGAATGCTGCCCGCGATTCGGGCCTCGCGCCTGGACCCGATTGAGGCCCTCCGTTACGAGTGAGGCGTCGCCCGGTTCAAAGTCTCAAAAAGACCCGCGGACCAAGCGTTCATGCCTCGATTTTCGCACGAGAACAGGGACCGGTTGGGGCTGGAACGGGCTCTAGTCGGGGCGTGCCGGAAGCGGATAGTACCATGATTTCGCGAATACGTTGATACAGGGTCGAAGATCGGAACTATGGCAACCCGGACGGTCGACCCTGACTTCGATCTCGCGACGGGTGCTGCTCGGAGTGATATGGGTCACATATCCCAGCGTGTACTGATTGCGGGCGTCGCCCATCAGGCGTTGATAGACGTCCTCGATTCCCGAGGCGGAGTTTTCGCTGAGCATTTCGCCGGCGGTAGCGTTGACATATCTGGGCAGCATATCGCTGTATCCCTGACCGGGGATATGCA
>JASHSL010000103.1 GCA_030040855.1 Terriglobales bacterium | reverse complement strand
CTGGCTCTGCAAGCCCGCCTCATCGAGACCTTGACGGATATAGCCAAAATGAAAGTTGTTGATCAGGGTGTCGCTCAGAGTCGCCGTGTAACCGGCGCTGAGGCCTTTGTTATTGTCGCGCAGCACCGTCTGCTGAGGCTCGCCAGGAAACTGCTCCCCGCCGTTGCCGGTAACGGAAGTTCCACTGGAACTGACCTGATCGGCTTGGCTATCGTTGTTGAGCACACCGCGAAGAAACACGCGATGCTTGCCGTCGGCAGTGAGGTTATAGTCCAATTTGGCCACGTACGCGTTGAGCGACGCGGGCAGCGGGGACGAGAAGGTGAAGCCGCGAAAATCCAGGCCGTCGCCCACGGTGTCGGTGTTGGGTTCCGGGTATTTCTGGAAAACCTGTTGCACGGCGGGGTTCGCGCCTGGGCCCAAAGGGCAGGTCCCTAGGCCTGCGCAATTGGGATCCATGAGGGCCAAATCCGCCGGAGTTAAGACCTGAATTCCGCTTGCCGGGCACCCGGGGCTGCCGACACAGGGATACCGCATAATACCTTGTCGTAGGGTTTGGCTGGGCACCACGCGCGTGACCTGAAGGTTTTCGCGCTTACGTTGTCCTTCATAGGACAGAAAGAAAAACGCCCGGTCCTTCTTGATGGGCCCGCCCACAAATGCCCCGAATGTGTTGCGCAAAAGGAAGGGCGGCACGTTCGGCTGATCAGCCTGGAGCTCGGCCGCTTTGCTGAACCAGTTATTCGCCGTGGTGAAGGTGGGGCGGTAGTACTCGTAGGCTCCGCCATGAAAGCTATTCGTGCCGCTCTTGGTGACGAGCGCCACCTGGCCGCCGGAGGAGCGGCCAGTGTCCGCATCGGTATTACTGGTCGTGACTTTGAACTCCTCCAGAGAATCCAACGGAACCCGAACGGCGCCTTGGAAAGCGGTACCCAGAAGCTCGTCGTTGTTGTCGACGCCATCCAGGGTAACGTTGGTCTGGTCGCTGCGCGCGCCACTTACCGAGCCGCTACGACTGTCTTGTGCAGAGATGATCTGAGGACTGTTGCCGGTGAAGACCACGCCCGGTTGAAGACTCAGGATCCCGGTAGGATCGCGGCCTTCAAAGGGAAGGTTGGCGATCTGCTCCTGCTCGAAGGCGTGTCCCAGCGTGGCATTTTGTGTATTCACCAGAGGGGTCGTAGCGGCGACCTCGATGGTGACATTCTCGGCGGCCACCCTCAGGGTGACGTCGACCCTGGTCGGTGTAGCCACCAACAAAGTGACGCCCGTATTTTTGACGGTGGCAAACCCACGGGCCGTGGTCGTGACCACGTAGGTCGCGGGAGGGAGTTGAGGAAACTGGTATTCACCTTGCGTGCCGGTCTTGGTGGTGCGCGAGAAACCGGTGGCGGGATCGGTGATCGTTACCGTAGCGTTGCTGACGACAGCGCCTTTCTCGTCATACACGGTCCCACTCAGAGAGGTGGTCGCCACTTGCGCGCGCAGGGAGAGGAACAGCGCGGGCACGATGGATGCAAGGGTAAGTAACCTCACAGTGCGCATCGAGGTGCTCCTTGGGTTATAGTCCGCGTGACCAGTGAAAGTGATGCGAGGCAGACTGAATGGTGCTTATGGGCCGACTATTATGCATATCGGGATGAGCCTTTTCAAGATCAAACTAGGCTTGAAAACGCTTGAATCCAAGCGCTTCGAGCGTTGCCGCTGTGGCTCGATTCCCTCCGCATCATCAACCGAAGCGGTAGTTTTGCTGAGTTCGACAAGACTGGGATCGAAACGCCGGCGTATTCCACAGGCTGGCCTGAGGCGCGCCAGTGGACATGCCTAGAAACGGCAAGGAACCATCCGGAAAATCCGAAAATAGATTGAGTTCGACAGGCGGGCGCAGAGCGGGGGACTTTCGCCCTGGAGCGACTCGAAGCGGGATTCACCAGGCCTACAATCCGCTCAGCGGAGTGTGCACGACTGATGCGGGGCGCCATCTCGCAGCCTCCGACCCGAGATCAACGACCATGTACGTAAGGCTCTAAGGAGTCTCGCAGATAGGCTTAACAGACAGGAAGGTCACAAGGGAAACGTCATCAAACATCGCAGGTTATCGCGCTCCTCCTTCGCCTGCTCGAGCTGCCATGTCTGGTACAGGCCTTTTATTCTTCTTGTACTAACCCAACATACCTGTTAAAGTGCGGCAAATTGTGGGAAAATATCGCTGACAGGTGCATGCATGAAGAATGTCTATGAGGTTTTGCGGCAGAAGGAGCTCGAACTAACCAGACTGGAAAAAGAAGTGGAGGCGTTGCGGGTCGCCGCACCCCTGCTTTCCGAAAGCGAGAAGGATGCCTCTATTGAGGCCGCCAATACCAAGCCGACCCTGGCCGCCGCCCCCCAGCCTGCGCTTCGGATGACGCAGCCAGCCCCCAATCCAGCTCCTCAGGTGGCGCGGGCTGCGGGTTGGGAAGATACAGCGAAGCGCTGGCCGTAAGTTTTCAGTCACAGAGTCTTGCGCTTAGCGAGAGATACCCCTCCCTTTTGTCACGTCCCCTCAGGACAGCGCACGGCGATCGATTGATGTTCACGACGCCGTGACGGGGTCCTTTTGCCCAATCATGAGGACCCGGCTGAACGACTGAGGAATGGGCGTGGCCGGCTGCCATTTGACGTCCCGGACTAGTTCGCGGGCGCGCTCGACCTGGGCCGCACCGATCAGGAGTGCGATTCGACCCGCGGGCAGAACCAGGCGGCTCGCCACTTTCAGCGCGGTTTCGAAACGCTCGACCGCCCGTAGAGTTACCACCTCTGCTTGACCGGAAAAACTCTCAGCCCGCCCGGCAAAGACTGCTCCGTCCTTCAACCCAAGACGGCGGATGACCTCCCGCAGGAACGTGGCCTTTTTCTGGTTGGATTCAATCAAGGTGAGCCGTACTGCACTCGACCAAATCTTAATCGGCAGCCCGGGAAATCCTGCCCCGGAGCCGACATCGATCAGCCGGCTCTGGGGCGGCCGATCCTGGTTGAGCGGAAATAGATGGCGAGCCGCGAACAGTGACTCGCCGAAATGGCGGGTGAGGATCGCTTCCGCGTCGCGCACCGCGGAAAGATTCATGCGGGCGTTCCAGTGGAGCAAGAGATCGAGGTACGCGGAGATCTGTTGCAGTTGCGTCTCCGTCAAGGCCGGTTTCCCGGGGCTCGAGTCGGCTCGGAGAAAAGGCTCAACGAGCGCCATCATGCGTCCTAAATCCATGGGAGTTGCGATTGTAGATTGGCTATTGCCATTTCGGAATGCCGCGACCGGTTGTATCCGCTCCTACTACCACTTCGAGCGAAGCCGAGAATCTCTAAGAGATCATCCTACGGCCCCGCCAGGTCCTAGCGACATTCTCAGCCAGAAAGCTAGAGCTGAGTCGCAGTCGGATTCGACTGGGCAGTCTGGGCCGTGAGCGCCCTTCTTTTTCCCGTGAAATAGATGAACACTCCCATGGCGAGCAGCAATCCGGTCAATCCTACAATTTTCACCATCGCCAGGGGCTTGTTCGGTTCATCGGGTGGGGGGAACAGGGCAAGAAGGATGGTCGCGCTGCTAGTCAGGAATCCCACGATCGAAACCAGCTTGGCCACCGGCCTACCCCCGGGCACGCGAATCACATCCGGCTCGGCGGGCTGACTTTGCAGCTTGAACATGGAGGCAAAAAGATAGAGGAAGGGGATGAAATAGGTAATCACGCCCATGCTCACCAGCACGTCGTAGGCACCGCGAACGGTGGTGCCAGCTTGCCCCAGGCAGATGAAGACCACGCCGCAGAGAAATTGCGTCAGCAGGGCGATCCAGGGGGTGCGCCAGCGAGGATGAAGGACACCAAAGGCGGGCGGTAGAAAGCGATCAATGCCGGCCACAAATGGCAGGCGGGCTACGGCCGCAAGATAGGCGCTCGCTGCGCCCAGATTGCTGAGAGAAATCAGCAGGGCGGCCAAAGGTATGACCGCCTCGAGGCCCACGCGGTGCGCGGTGGTGGAGATTGCCTGCATAATTCCCTGCAACTCGCTCACTTCGGCCTGGGGCAGGGCTACAAGCACACCGATGGTTCCCAGTGTGTAACAGAGAGTGACGACCGCGCCGCCGACCAATACGCCCAGTGGAATCAGGCGCCGCGCGTTCTTGATCTCCTCCCCCATGAACGAGGCGGTCTCGCAGCCCGACAGCGCGAAGGTCAGCACCGACCAGAAAACGAGCTCGTTGAGATGGATGCCGGGGGCCATGGAATGACGCGTGAAGGCCGTGGCCGGCCCGAAGCGATGCCAAGCGAGGACGGCCATGCCGATCACAATCAGGACGGGAGTGCACATGGCGATTGCGCCCAGGTTGTGCAGCCATTTGCCAACCTCAAGGCCGATCACATTAAGAAAGGTCGCTACACCCAGTGCGAGCAGCGAAAAAACAATGTAGAAAGTCGCGTTGTTCGACTGGGATCCCCAGGAAGAGGAGCGCATAAACAGTGCGTTGCTTGCGGCGAAATAGAGCACGGCGGGGAAATAAGGAAGGTTGCTGGTCCAGTAAGTCCAAGCGCACATGAAACCGGAGAAGTCTCCGAAGGCGTGCTTGGTCCATACATAGAGACCGCCTTCGTTGGGATAGCGCGAAGACAGCTCGATGACCGACAGCGCCAACGGAATGTAGAACCACAGCCAGGCGCCGACCCAGATGACGACCGAACTGGGCCCGGCGGCAGCCGCAGTCGCGATCCAGCGCAAGCTGATGCCGGTGACGACATAAAAGAGCACGAGATCGCGGAACCCCATGACCCGTCGTGGACGGTTAGGGGCATTCGCTTCCGGCACGGAGACCGGCTGAACCAGACTGATCGGTCCACCCCGATCGTCGAGCGGTTTGATTTCAGCCACTTTGCGTGTCCCGCCTCATTTCTACGAGGCAATCAAGAGGATCACCCCACGAGCGAAGCAGAGCCCTCCCCCGATTGGCAACTCTCGCCTATTTGGTCCTTGCTGTCACCTCCGCCGGATCATGGTTGTAATATTCGTAGGCCGACATGGGCTTGGCGTAGTCGAGTTTCCACGGCCGCAGTTCGGCGGGCAGCTTGCCGAGGGCATTTGCCATCTCGCGGATGTGTGTAGCCACCGCTCCGCAGCAGGCGCCGATGTAGTTCACCCCGATCTCCCGAGCGCGCCGGGCATAGGCCGCCATGTCTTTGCGGCTGAGCTGCAGGTGGTCGAGCTCAAAGGGAAACTCCGGCAAACTGGTGAAGTCGGGTTTGTCGGCAGGCGTGCGGTAGGCAACCGGTTGAGCGGCGATGAAGGCGTCAGGCACGGCCTGCCTCATCTCCACCAAGAAGGGAAACATGTGCTCCGGCGGCCGCAGGCAGTTGACCCCGACAATGTCGGCACCCGCATCCACCAGGGCCTTAGCAGCTTCGCCGGCAGTCTTCCCCTCCGCGGTGGTGTTCTGATTTTCAAAGCAAATCGTGATCATGGTCGGCAGACCTGTTTTCTTGGCGCGCTCTGCGGCGATCAGCGCTTCGCCAAGCCAGGAGAACGTCTCCCCGATGATGAAGTCCACGCCTTCGGCGATCTGCAGCGCGAGCTGCTCATCGAAGGTGGCGCGCACCCGCTCCTCGGCGGCGCTGCTGCCCGGCTCGTACATCCAAGTGAGGCTGAGATTGCCCGCCACCAGGCAGCGTTCGCCGGCGACCTCGCGGGCCGTCCGCACCGCGGCCCGGTTGAGGTCTTCGAGCCTGTTCTCGAGTCCGACCGTCGCCAGCTTGTCCCGGCTAGCGTAGAAGGTCAGCGCCTGCAGAACTTCAGCGCCCGCCTCGCGAAACTCAATATGGAGCTGACGCAGCGCTTCAGGGTTGGTGAGTGCGACTTCAGGAGTAAACGGACCTGCGCGCACCCAACCGCGCTTTTCAAGTTCCAACAGGTATCCGCCGTCGCCTACAACAGGACCTTCTTTCAATTTTTCTAGAATATTTTTCTTCATCCTGTCTCCTCCCATTGACTCTTCGCCGTACTTGGGTGTCCGCGCAACCCGGCCTCGTGCAAACATCTTGGCGAAGCTCGCTCCGGCCGCCGCTCCCCAAGA
Source organism: Terriglobales bacterium (assembly GCA_030040855.1). GTDB lineage: Bacteria > Acidobacteriota > Terriglobia > Terriglobales > Acidobacteriaceae > JAFAGX01. The sequence goes on along the minus strand of JASHSL010000103.1, from coordinate 13,497 downwards.
ACCCTTCCCATCGCCGGCAAAATCTTAAACCAACCTGCAACCATCCGCGACTCGGGCACTTCCATTTTGTTCATCGGCCGGCCTGGCGATAGCGGCGGCCAAGGTCGCGCAGAACCTGGAATGCCGCGTTGTGGCCGGGCGCGCCGGTAACGCCGCCTCCTGGATGCGCGCCGGCACCGCACAGATAAAGGCCCTGAATCGGACTGCGATACTGGGACCAGCCCGGCACAGGACGCATAAAAAACAGCTGCTCGAGGGTGAGATCGCCGTGAAAAATATTTCCCTCGCTGAGCCCGTAGATGCGCTCGAGGTCGAGAGGGGTGAGAACCTGCCGTGCGACCAGGGCTCGCGGCACATTTGGAGCATATTCGGCGATCTTGTTGATGACTCGCTCGCCGAGCAACTCGCGATTTTCCTCCCAGGTGCCGCTGCGCAGGAAATAGGGCACAAACTGGACGAAGCAGGTCATGATGTGCCGGCCCTTGGGGGCGAGGCTGGGATCCACGTTGGAGGCCACCACGCAGTCCACCCACAGTTGTTCAGGGATTTCCCCGAACTTTGCAATATCGTAGCAACGTTCGGCGAATTCAAGCGAAGGAACCAGGGTGAACAGGGAGCGCTCGGCCGGGCCCGCATCCGGTGGCCTGCCGTTTACCTTGGGCTCCTCCGCCAGGACAAGATTCACCTTGGCGCACGGGCCGCTCATCTTGATTCCTTGGACGGCCCGCCGAAAATCCTCGGGCAGCTCGGACGCCGCAATCAGGCCGAGGAAGGTTCGCTTCGGATCGGCGTTTGAAAGCACCGTGCGCGTGGAAATTTCGCTTCCGTCTTCGAGCACAACCGCGCGCACCTGTCCGTTGCGAACATCAATACGCGCCACCGGAGCCGAGGTGCGGATGGCAACGCCGCGGTTGCGCGCCGCCTCGGCGAGCGCCTGCGTGATCGCGCCCATCCCGCCCATCACGTGGCCGTAAAAGCCTTGCAATTCATGCTCGCCGCCACTGAGGAGATGAAACAGTAGGCCAAGCGCCGTACCCGGATCATAGGGACCTCCGTGTTTCCCATAAACGCTATTGGCCAGGAAAAGAGTCTTCACCTTATCGGATTCATAATTGCGGTCGAGAAAATCGCCCAGGCTGCCCGTCAAAAAGGAAATCAGCTGGGTGATTTCTGTGCTGCGGATCCCGCGAAAGCGCTTGCCGGTGCGCAGCAAGTTCCACCAGCCGTGCAGGCTGTCCACCTCCAATTCGGGCGGCGGTTCAAGAAAAAAGGGTTGGAGGTAACGGGCCAGTTTCTTCAGTTGATCGTCGACGCGCACAAATCGGTTCGCGTCCTTGACGGAAAGGCGGCCCAGCTCCGCCACGGTTCGATCGCGATCCGCCCACCAGGAAACGACCTCTCCGTCGGGAAAAGGTACCTGCAGCGCCGGATCACAAGGCACCATGCGCAATCCATACCTCGCCAGTTCCAAATCACGAATGATTTCCGGCCGCAGCATGCTGGCAATGTAGGAGGTGGTCGAGGCGCGACAGCCGGGCGCGATTTCCTCGGTGACGCAACAACCACCCACGATCTCGCGCCGCTCGAGGACCAGGGTGGACAGTCCGGCGCCAGCCAGATAAGCAGCCGCGGTAAGGCCGTTGTGCCCGGCGCCGATTATCACTGCCTCGTACTTATTGCCTCGCGACATGAGGTGCAATCATCAAGAAAAAAGCCGACCGGCGGTCACGTGGTACGGTCGTAATTGAGCTGATTTTCCTGCCGCAAGAGCATCGCAAGGCTTTCTTCCGTCTGCGGAGCAGTTTGCCCCCCTTGCTCGAGAATCCGCCGAATCGAGGCGCCAGAAGGCACTCGCGAGCGAAGGAGGCCGGTACCTGTCGGCACGAAAAAGTGAGCTTCGCTTCCGGGCGAGATCGCCCCGGCGCATCGTCAGTCGTGGCCGGCACGCTGCGGCAGAACTGCCTGAACGCAGCCGGGCAACCTCCTCCAACCTCGCCCACCCCGGGCCATCGTGCCGGAACCTACAGCCGCAGTGCGCAAGATTATAGCTGAGGTTTGACCTTGCCCAACGCGGCCAATCAGCAGCTGGCGGTTGGGGATGATCCGCAACGATCATCACCATCACTTCACTCACCACCAAGCAGCCGGTCTAGCCCGAGTCCTAGTGATTGCGAGCCGTGCCAGCGGCCAGCGGCACCTGGGGGCACGGGGGGCGACGGAGGGCGCTGAGGGTATTCTCGGGTTGAAAGTCGGTGCTGTTTTCGAGTAAGCTTTCCCATCCCCGAAGGCCCGACCACCGGGGAGAAAGTGTATCCGGTGAAGGTCAGGGCGAAATTTCGCACTTTCTGGCCTGCCTGCAATTCCTTGAACCGAGTCGGTACTGCGTTGAGGAGGGGGTGTTTATGCGTAGTCGATTGGGGAAGCCAGTTTGGATCGGTTTCGTGGCGGCGGCCTTTGCAGTCGCCAGTTTTGGACAGGGTGGTGCGACTGGAGCGATCAGCGGCACGGTGCAGGATGCAAGCGGCGCCTTTGTGCCCGCGGCCGAAGTGCGCATCACGGATCAGGACACGGGAGTTGTGCTGCGAACGGTGAAGACCGATGCCAGTGGTTCGTTTACGGCTACGCTGCTGCCGGTAGGCACCTACACGGTCACGGTACACAGCGCAGGTTTTGCCGAAGGCAAGTTCCCCGATATCCTGGTAACCGTCACGGAAACCACGCGCCTGCTAGCCAGGTTGCGGCCGCAAGCCGTCGAAGAAAAAGTCGAGGTGCAGGCGCAAGTACAAGCGGTAGAGACCACTGCCCCCACGACTGGCCAGGCTATCGAAGCCAGCACCATCCGCGAACTTCCACTGGCCACGCAAAACTTTCAGCAGATCCTGACGCTCTCGACGGGAGTTTTTAGCGATCTGAACGCTTCCGCCCAGCTCGGTCGCGGCAGCAACAAGATTTTTGTGAATGGTCAGCGTGAAGACAACAACAACTATTTGATTGAAGGAATCAGCGCAACGGACTACAACGTGGCCCAGAACACGAATGTGCCTCTGCCCAACCCGGATGTTATCGGCGAATTCAAGGTGCAAACTTCGCTTTACGATGCCAGCCAAGGTCGGAATGGAGGGGGGAATGTTAACGCCATTCTGAAGTCGGGCACACGAACTTTTCATGGGGATATTTACGAGTTCTTCCGCAATGATGTGCTGAACGCCAACGAATACTTCCTTAAGCAGCAAGCTCAGCCGCGGCCCGAGGTAAAGCAAAACATATTTGGCGGCAGTCTGGGCGGTCCTGTGGGGAGTGACGGCAAGCTGGGGTTCTTTTTCCTCAATTATCAGGGCACCCGCCAGCGCAGCGGGGAATCGCCGGGAACATTCATCGATAATCCAGGCTTTCCCGTGCTGCCGCTTGACCGGTCGGACGCGAGCTTGGAGTCCGTCTTCCATGTGCCATCCATCGATCCCGTCATTAGCAAGCTGCTCAATTTCAAGAGCAACCAATTCGGCAATTTTCCGGGCGGTTACCTGATCCCCTCGATTCCCGGCACCCCGGGTTCGACGGCGCCTTTGGTCATCAGCCAGGCCGGCCGCTATCGCGATGACCAGTTCACATCCGACTGGGATCGTGAGTTCCGCGGTGGCAATGACAAACTCTCAGCCCGATTCTTTTTCTCGAACTCTGAGTCGTTCCTTCCCTTCGGCGCGGGCGGGTTGCAGGAATCGCTGGGTTCGACTCTACAGACCAGCATTAGTGCCACCGATCTCGATTTTCCCTTTGACCTCCCGGTGGCTGCGCGCTTTCTCAGCATCAACGAGACTCATTTGTTTTCTCCCAGCCTGGTCAATGATTTCCGCTTTGGTTTTGTGCGCATCAACAACAGCTTGGACAACATCAATCCGGTGACGGCAGCGGACTTGGGTATCGATCGCCCGACCAACAATGTGACCCAATCGATCTACAAGTTCACCCTGAACAGCTCCGGCTTCCAGATCGGTCCGGCCCCGTTTGCCAATCAGCATCAGACGCAGAACAACTTCAATCTTGTGGACAACTTCAGCTGGGTGCACGGGCTGCATGTGCTGAGCTGGGGAGGCGAATTCACCCGGGTCAATCTGAACAAGATTTTTCCTCAGGTCTTCAATGGCCAGCTGATCTTTGCCAATGCCGGCGGACTCACCGATTTCCAAGAATTTTTAGAAGGAGCCCCACCCTTCAGCTTCGGTGGTGGAGGAGTCGATAATCACGAATATCGTACCAACGACATTGGCTTTTTCGTTCAGGATCATTGGAAGGTACGGCACGATTTCACCCTGAACCTGGGATTGCGTGCCGAGATTCTGGGTGCGTTCCACGATGATCTCTGCCATATCGGAAATTTCGATCCTCAGCTCGCGGATGAGGGTCAATATCCGTACATCTTTGGCAGTTGCGCCAACAGCCTCGGTGTACCTGGGCTGAGCGGCAGCGGCAACAACACCACGTACAAGAACAATTACGCTACGGGTCTCGGCCCACGCGTCGGCTTCGCCTGGGATCTCTTCGGCCACCACACCACGTCGCTGCGCGGCGGCTATGGAATTTACTACGTCCGCGAGGACGTTGGTTCGGTCGACCAGCTCAGTTTCCAGGCGCCGTTCTTACCGGTCGCCTCCGGGGGCGGCCTTCCCGGTTGTGAGGCGACGTTCTTTTCGCCCAACGCTCCTGCCAATTGCATTCCTGCCGGCCTTACGTCCAATCCGAACGCGCTGCCGGCGGGGGGCGTCATCGATCCAACCTTTATTCCTTGTCTAGCTCATTTTCAGGGCTTCCTCGTGAATGGCACGGCCACCGCTACCAACGACACCACGCAAACACCCAACTACGGTTGCCAGGGCGGGCCGGGCGTCCTGCCATCCACGGCAGTTTTCGATCTGGAGGTGCCGCGCCACTATGTGACGCCCAATACGCAACAGTGGAATTTGAGCTTGCAGCGTGAACTCACAAAACGATGGGTTCTAGAGATCGGATACGTGGGGACCCATTCCATCCATCTGCGCGAGACGCGCACCAGCCAGCTATCCCAAGAAGTAAGCCCGGCTAGTCCCCTCGTCCTCGCCGCCCAGAATGGCCAGCCGTTGGCGATCACCACCAACACGCTGTCGAACGCGCCCGCGCGCACTCGCGGACTCGGCATCAACGGTTACTCTGGGATGCAGCTGTTTGCCGATGATGCCTATTCCCATTACAACTCTCTGCAAACCACCTTATCCCGGCGCTGGGGCGCCGGTTATTTCCAGGCTGCTTACACCTTCTCGCGATCCACCGACGCCACTTCCAGCGGCAACACCGCTTTCAATACGGCCTTCAACAACGAAGCGACCTTGACCCCTTCCCGCGGTCTCTCAGACTTTGATCGCACGCACCGGTTGGTGCTGAGCTACCGCTACGACTTGCCCCTCTATCGAAACGCCGGCGGAGCCAAGGGCGCCATGCTGCGCGGTTGGGCCATCAGCGGCATCAGCATCTTCCAGTCGAACACGCCGTTCTCGGTGATCGACTCAGCCGCGGGCAGCGCGTTCATCGTTCCCGGGTTTACCACCACTCTGGGTGCGCAGCTTGTGCCCGGGGCCAGCATCGCTTCGGGATACACCCACGGCGACATCCAGCAGCGCCTGAACGGCTACGTCAATTTCAACAACTTCACCACGGCACCGCTCTTGTATCCGGCACAGTGCGCCGTCAATCCTAACTTCTGCGGTACCGATTTCGGAGACCTCGGACGGAACATCTATCGCGGCCCGTTCCAGCAAAACTGGGATTTTTCCTTGATCAAGAACTTCAATATCACGGAGCGCCAGACCGTTCGTTTCACTAGCGACTTCTTCAATATCTGGAATCACCCCAACTTTCAGAACCCAGCCGATGCGGATGTGGAGAATCCAAGCACCTTCGGCAAAATCATTGCAACCTCCGGCACGCCCCGCCTGATTCAGTTTTCCTTGAGGTATGCCTTCTGATGGAGACGAGGCCAGCCTCACCTCGCATCCCGCTGCTAGAACGGGATCGGGTTTCGCCTGAAGTTGCTGCGCTCTATGACGCCCTGCTGAAACAGCGGGGCGTCGTTCCCAATATGTTTAAGGCCCTGGCGCACGCGCCCGCGCTGGCGACTGGCATGGCAGGTTTTCTGAAGGGGCTGCTCGCTGACAGTGCCTTACCCGGCTGGTATAAAGAACTGGTAGCGGTCCGGGTTTCCGTGCAGCACGATTCCGCCTACGCCATCTCCGCCCACTCGCTCTCGGCCCGGCAAAAAGGCGCCAGCGAAGCTCAGATTGTGGCAGTCAAGGGCGATTTCGAACGCGGCCCCTTCAACCCGCCCGAGAAGCTAGGATTCCGCTGCGCGGACAAGCTGCATCGCTCGCCTGAGGAAATCGATGAGCAGTTTTTCGCTGAGTTGAGAAGCGTCTACAGCGATCCTCAGATTATTGAACTTATGGCCACGGCTGCGGCTTTCGAACTCTTTCCTCGTTTCCTGGGAGCCTTGCGTATTCCGACCACTCCGATTCCTGAAGAAGCTTTCGGAAAGCAGGCCTGATGCGACCCCTGGCGTGTCGAGTGTCGATGATGAGTGGCGAAGGGGCTTTATCGGTTTATGCACGTGCCCAGGAACTGGAGCGCCAGGGGCGGTCGATCCTCCATCTGGAGTTGGGTGAGCCGGACTTCCATCCGGCGGCTCCGACTCGCGAAGCACTCAAGCGCGCGCTTGATGAGGGCAAGGACCGCTACTGTCCGGTAGCCGGGATTCCCGCGCTGCGGCAGGCGATTGCCCAGTATCTTGGCGAGACCCGCAATCTGAGTATCCATCCCGATCATGTCGTGATCGCACCCGGATGTAAAATTGCACTTTTCCTGGCGCTGATGGCGCTGGTCGATCCGGGAGATCAAGTCTTATATCCGGACCCGGGCTTTCCGGGATATGCCTCGATCACCGCCGGATTCGGGGGCCTGCCCGTGCCCTTCGAATTATCGGAGCGCCATCAGCTGCAGCCCGATCCGGATGAGCTGGCGAGCAAGATTACTCCTCGAACCAAAATCTTGATCACCAACTCGCCGGGCAATCCCACCGGTACTGTATATCGCGAGGACGTACAGGCGCAGCTTGCTGCCTTGGCGGTGAAGCACGATCTGATCGTGCTTTCCGACGAAATCTATGCCCGGATCATCTATGGCGGAAACTATGTTTCCATGCTGCGCTATCCCGGAATGAAGGAGCGGACCGTCATCATCGATGGTTTCTCGAAGAGTTTTGCCATGACTGGCTGGCGCCTGGGATACGCGGTAGCCCCGCCCCCGATCACCTCCGCCTTGCAGATGCTGGTGGTGAACAGTTATACCTGCGTTGCAGAATTCAGCCAGTACGGCGCGATTGAGGCGCTTAGGGATACGACCGGGGCAACGCCGCGCATGGTCGAGGAATTCGGAAGACGGCGAGAGCAGTTCGTCCGTGACCTGAACCAGGTGCCCGGTTTCAGGTGCCAGGCCCCGGAAGGCGCGTTCTACGCCTGGGTCAATATTTCCCAGACGGGAATGAGCGCCGAGGAAATCTGTCGCATTATGCTGGAGGAAGCGGGCGTGCCGGCAATTCCCGGGGAAGGGTTTGGTCGAGCGGGAAGAGAATTTGTCCGATTTTCATTCGCCTGTTCGAGGGAAACTCTGCGTCAAGCGATCGCGCGCATTCAGCAGGTCGCTTCCGCCTGGCAGACAAGGGTGCATGTTTAGCAGCATGCGTTCCGGTTGGAGCTGCTCTCGGCCAGGCGGCGGCCGTCCCGGTGTGAGTCTCTCCATGAATCGAATCGTAGCCGCGGTTGCTTTCCTGTCGAGTGTAGGGACGCTTGCTGCTGCGCAAGCCCGTCCTTTCCCGGCAGCGGATGTGCAACAAATCTACCAGCGCTTGTTGCCGCAGATCGAAAAAATTCCCATGTTCGATCATCACGCCCATCCGGGCTATGCGGATGATCCGGACGTTGACGCCATGGCTGCTCCTCCCGGCAGCGCGGCCCTGCGAGTACGGGATACAAACCCTGAACTGATCGCAGCCGCAAAGGCACTCTGGGGATATCCTTATAGCGATCTCTCACCGGAACACACGAAATGGCTGATCGAGAGAAAGGAAGAAGCCAAGAAACAGCAGGGAATTGCGTATTTCTCCACTATTCTCGACAAGCTGAACATTGAGCAGGGCGTTGCCAATCGCGCCATGATGGCGGATTACCTTGATCCTAAGCGTTTTGTGTGGGTGTTCTTTTCCGATTCGTTCCTGTGGCCGTTTAATAATCAACGCGAAACTGCACGCAACGCCGACGAACAGGTTTATATTCCCCTGCAAGAGAAAATGCTGCATCGCTGGATGCAGCAGGAGGGCTTGAGCAAATTGCCGGCAATCTTCGATGACTATCTTCAGTTTGTAAGCCGTACGCTCGAAGACAATCAGAAAAAAGGCGCCATTGCTCAGAAGTTTGAAGTGGCCTACTTCCGAACAACCAAGTTTTCCGACCCCCCGCGGGAGCAAGCCCAAGACATTTACCAGCGCTTCATCGCCGGTGGCATTGCCAGCGAGCAGGAATACCGGACATTTCAGGATTATGTTTTTCGCTATCTGATCAGCGAAGGCGGGCGGCTGCATCTGCCAGTGCACATTCATTCCGCAGTTGGCATCGGCGATTATTTCAACTTGTCGGAGAGCAATATTTTGAATCTGGAAAGCATACTTCGAGATCCGCGCTATGCCGGTACAACCTTTGTGATGCTTCATGGCGGCTATCCCTATGACCGGCAGGCCATCTGGCTGGCGGCGATGAAGAATGTCTACCTCGACACTTCGGAAACCGAGGTGCTGCTCTATCCTTCCGAATTCAAGAAACTGCTTAAGCAGTGGCTGGAAACTTTTCCTGACAAGGTTACATTCGGCACGGATTGTTTTCCCTACAACCAAGCTTTGGGAGCGGAGGAAAGTTACTGGTTGGGAGTCGAATCGAGCCGCACTGCTTTGGCAGCTGCACTGGCGGAGATGATGTCGGAAGGGGAAGTTACGGAGGCGCAAGCGCTCGAGCTGGCGCACGGGTATTTGCACGATAATGCAGTGGCAATTTATCAAGGAAAGGTGCATTGAAATGCGCAGCACGCCGGCGGAAATCGAAAACCGCCCCAAGGCGTCTCGATAGCCCTTTTCCAGGCCCCTGCCGCCACGCCTCTGGCTAGAACGCGCGTACGGCCCATGTCCTGTCGGTCATCGCCTGAAGGACCCCGGATTTGCCTGAACTTCCGATATCTCAGACGCGGTTGCTGCCGACTGATAGAGTCTCTATCTCATGTCACCCGTCATGGAAGAGGTCAAGGAGCCAGACACCGTACAGGCCCTGGTCCAGCTGCTTCGCTCCCGTTCCTATGAAGAAATCCGGCAGCGAATGTACGACAGCTCCCTGGGCAGTAATTGGTGGTTGGCCTGTAGAACCGAACTCGATCTTCGCAACGGAGAGCAGGCGGCGGCCGCGCTCTCGGCTACCTCGCGCGTGCTCGAGCGACTGCATGCCTCGACCGAGCATTTCGAGCAGCTGGGGGACACTCTCCATCACACCACCGAAGAGGTGCGAGACTTGCTTCGCGGCACGCTCGAGGCCGGCCGAAGACTCGAAATCGCTGTCTACGCCGCCATCGGAATCACCCTCGTACAGCTGTTCAATCTCGTGTTCGTGCTCTTCAACCGGCGGTGATCGCTTGAGCACGATGGGGCTGGGATTCAGGCTGCGAAAGGAAGCTACCTTGGGTTTTCTCTGCTCCGATCCTTTCCCCTGGTGCGGGGATCGGCGCGCTCCTGCCTACATTGCCTTTTCAATGGCCGCGCGCAAGAGGTTGTAAGAGATAAATCCAGGATGGTATAAGGCGACGCGTCCCTGGCGGTCGATCAGCACGAGCGTCGGCGTCGTGCTCGCTCCATATTTGTCGAAATTTTGCTTGCTGACGGGCACGGGGATGTCCTCGAGCCCAGGATAGTACTGCTGCCAGACATGCCCGATGTAGGAGAACTCAGCTTCCGGAGTGGCCTCCCGCCCGTAGGCGGCGTAGCCGTAGTACTGCGTGGGGGCTTCGAGTTTCAGTCCCCTGCCGGAGAATTCCGCGTTCAGCTGACGGAGAATCGGGGCTTCTTGCTTGCAGTCAACGCACCAATGAGCCCAGAAAAACAAAAGAACCGGAAAACCTTTCAACTGGTTGAGCGGAAGCGGCCGGATTCCGAGGTACTTTGTCGTCGCGAGCGGGGGAGCCACCTGTCCCTCGAAGGTGATGAGATTCAAGTTCTTTTGCAGGCGGGCGCGGATCGAAGTGCCACCGTAGATTACCAGGTTGTGCCGCAGCAAAGCCGCAGCCTGGCTGCTCTGTCCCCGCAACATGAGCGACTGGGACTCGACCTCGAGCGCTGCGCCCAGGGCGATCGGCAGATGCGGCTCGGCATCGAGCTCTCGGTGTTCGAGCATCTGGTGGGCGGCAGTCTCGACCTGCTTTGCCCAGCGATCCGCCTGCTCCAACTGATTCTCTGAGAGGTAGGCGCGCGCCACCCAAGAGGCGGCCTCGAGGTACGCGGGATCCGTGCCGTGTCCAGCGCGGTAATTCTCGAGCTGGGAAAGCCCGACTGCGAAGTTGTTTTCCCCAAGCGCGATTCTCACATCCTCGATGATGTCGGCGGCGACAGGGCAGGACAACAGCCCCGCTACCACGCTCACCAACAGCCAGCGTTTGCTAAGATAGACCATGTTTCTCATTGATAACACGATACTTAGGAGATTGTCGTCTAAATAATCATAGCAATTTCGCGGAACTTTGGGGTAGAATCACTTGGCGTTTGAACTTCGCGGTTTTTGCAGTTCCCAGTAATTCCGCTAACCGGCGTGACCTGCCTGCAGAAGTCCAGGGAAGTGAATCAGCGCACATCTAAAATAAAAAGGAACGAAGCAACACCATGGAAACAGGAACAGTAAAGTGGTTTAACGACGCCAAGGGTTATGGTTTCATCAGCCGCCAGAATGGGGAGGACGTGTTCGTACACTTCTCGGCCATCCAGGCACAGGGATTCCGCAGCCTGCAGGAAGGTCAGCAAGTCCAGTTCGACGTAGTCAAGGGTCCCAAGGGCTGGCAGGCCGAGAATGTGAAGGGCGTTTAATCCACTTTTACAATCCGCGATGAGGGCGGCCGAAAGGCCGCCCTTTGTGTTTGTCGAGAAATGTGCAAGACAGGGACAAGGAGGAAGGAAGAATGCCTTTGAAGCCGGGAGAAATGGCGCCGGATTTTGAACTGCTCGCGGTCGAAGGAGAGCAGCGGATCCGGGTCCGACTAAGTGATTATCGCAACCATAAGCATGTGGTCGTGACCTTTCACCCCCTGAACTGGACGCCAACTTGAAGCGAGCAGGTTCCGGCGTTCGATCGCGATCGCGACAAGTTCGCCGAGCTCAATGCCCAGGTCCTGGACATCAGTGTAGATACGCTTTATAGCCACATGGCGTGGCAAAAACACGATATTGGAACGATACATCTGCCCATGTGCTCGGATTTTTATCCCCACGGGGCAGTGGCGCAGGCATTTGGGGTGTTTCGCTTGAATCCTCCCGTAGCAGGAATCAGTGAGCGAGCGGTGTTCATCGTCGACAAGCAGGGAGAAATCGCCTTTGCCGAGGTATATCCGCTCGATCAGGTACCGAACAACGAGGAACTGCTGGAAGTGCTGAAAAAGTTGGGCAGATGAAAGGGACTCCGAGACGGTTGACCACCCGGTCTGGCGAGCCTGTCACGGGAAGAGCGTCCATCGGCCACCATCCGTGCATAGGATGACCAGATTCATGATGATCAACATCAAGTCGTAATGCCAGCCCGACGCCTCCTCCCCCCAGAAACCCGTGTGCCAGACGAAGATCTTCTTGTAAATGGCGCCGAGCATGACCAGGATCAACCCGAGGGCGGCAAGCTGGGTGAAGGCGCCAACGGCAACGCCCAGGCCGCCGGCTAACTCGGCGAGTCCCAAAAACAAGGTGAAACCCTTCGTCATGCCGATGCTTCTGCTGCGTTCTTCGGCCCTGGTAAGATGGCTCCAGCCGCTGGTGACGAAAATGGAAGCGACCATGAGGCGAAGTAGCAGAAGGCCCAAATCCGTGAAGCGGGCAAGTTGTGGGAACATAGGCGATGGACCTCCTTCTGGCTGGGCGAAGGTTAGAGGTCATCCGGCGCCCGCGCGTTGTTTGCCGAAGCGCCTGCCGAGCTGTTCAACAGCCTGCGCACGCCAAGGGGCAGTTGCCTTGCGGGATGTGGGTAGTGGTGCAGTTTGATAAAGGGGCGAGCCGAACGCGCGATTTTTGTGTCGCCAAAGGTAGTGACCCATCCCATCACGCCAAGACGGGGCGCGCCGGGCCCGGCCGCGCGGCTCGGGGAACTTTGGGTCGACTTCGCTCGGCAAAGGCCGTGCACTTGTACCTCGAGGGGTGTCGGCTTGTATTGCCGGATTCACTCAGGAGGGATTGCATCCAGTTGGAGGTGGAGGCTGGCGCCCTCTTTCAGACTGACTGCCTTGCCTCGATCTTCGAATGGCTGAAGAAATTCAGGATCGCGGTACGCGCCGCGTTCCATCGCCTGCCAGGCAAACAGCTTGTAATCTCCCGGAGCTATGTTTTCAAGCGCGAATCTGCCTTGACTGTCGGTTGTAGCCTGACGAAAGTAAGAAGGCTGGGCCCGGCGTTCGCCGTCGGGGACCAGCACAACTTGCACTCCTGGAGAAGGTTGCCGATCTTGCTCGACGGTGCCGTCGATGCGGGCCGCACCCGGGCTCAACACCAGATCAAGATTTCTGAGGGGTTCGTCGGCGGTGACCGTCACGCCCGTTTCCAGTAGATCGGGAGATTGGGCCGCCTTCAGGTAATAATTTCCGCCGGGTGGGCGGAAGAAGTAAATACGGTAGTTTCCCGGTCGAACGTCATGAAATTCGTAGCTTCCGTCCGGGTTGACGGCCGCGTTCTTTACGGCAGGTGTAAAGTTCGGCGCCGCAAGGTTCGACACCGGATCCAAAACAGGGATCAGGCGGCTGAGATCGACGTCGCCGTTTCCTTCAACCGAGATGTGCCCGCTCAGTTCTGCGCCGGGACTCATCACGATTTCCACATCGTGCAGAGCGGCGTCTCCCACTTGCACAGTTTTTGTGCCCCACACCTCCTTTTCCCTTTCTGACTGCGCGTCGTGATGGGCCAGGAACACGTAATTGCCGGCGGGAACTCCTGACAGTTCGAAATTTCCTTTCGCATCGACTTCAATCGTATAAGGCCAGGTAGCAATGCCCTCCTCTTCTTCCAATGCGAGGTCGCTATCGCTGGCTGATGCCGCCGCCGAAGCAGCTAAAGAAGAAAAAACGAGCCGCCCACTGACGCTAACTGCGTGCACAGCAGAGAGAATGATGGCAACGCCTGCCATTTGTTCTCCGGGGCGCAACACG
>JASHSL010000102.1 GCA_030040855.1 Terriglobales bacterium | reverse complement strand
AGATGTTCCCCCCTCTTCTGACTAGGTTCAAAAGGTATACCCAGTGAAGCAGCAACAATCGCCAATGTTTGGACTAACGGAATCACTTACCTGCCACCCTTAGGCGGCGAAACCCTTTTTGACCAGCAGTTCCTAAGCCCAAGAAAACAATGCGAGGGACTTTTTGGCAGCTTTCTGCTGCCATCGTTCTCGTGCGGATTGACCCGCCCACGATTGCGGAATAACATACCCGCCAATGGGCACATCCTCCCAGTTTGTGGGGCAGACCATCTCGCATTACCGCATCATCGAGAAGCTTGGTGGCGGCGGGATGGGTGTGGTCTACAAGGCAGAGGATACCGACCTTGGGCGTTTCGTCGCGCTCAAGTTCTTGCCCCCAGACCTAGCGAATGATCCGCACGCTTTGGAGCGCTTTCGTCGCGAGGCTCGTGCCGCCTCTGCATTGAACCACCCCAACATTTGCACGATCTACGAAATCGGAAAGCATGGTGACCAGTCATTCATCGCCATGGAGTATCTGGACGGCGTCATGCTGAAGTACCGCACCGCTGGAGGTCCGCTTGAAACCGATTTGCTCCTGTCGCTTGCCATTGACATCGCCGATGCGCTCGATGCGGCGCATGCGGCGGGAATCATTCATCGGGATATAAAACCCGCCAACATTTTCATCACCAAGCGTGGGCACGCCAAGGTTCTCGACTTCGGGCTGGCGAAAAGTACCGCTGCAGGCACTAAGCGAGAATCGAACCCGGGCTCGGACGATGTTACGATCGGCGAGTCGGCGTTTGCCGAGAAGGATCTCACTGCCAAAAACACGGCTTGGGGGACGGTGAGCTATATGTCACCCGAACAGGTTGCGGGCAAGCCTCTCGACGAACGTACCGACTTGTTCTCTTTTGGCGTGACACTCTATGAGATGGCCAGCGGACGCCTGCCCTTCGCTCGAGACACCGAGGGAGCGAGCTACGGGGCTATCCTTCACGAACCCGCGGAATTACCTAGTCAGTCGAACCCTCAACTGCCTCCTCAGCTGGACGCAATCATCGCTAAAGCCTTGGAGAAAGATCGCTCGTTACGCTACCAGCATGCATCGGAGATGCGAGCGGACCTGCAGCGGCTGAAGCGCGACACCGAGAGTGGACGTATTTCGAGGGCGATATCGGGCTCAGTGGCGGTGTCAGAAGTTTCTGCTGCTGCACCAGGGACACTGCGGAAGACGCGCTGGAAGATCGCGCTTCCGGTTTTGCTCGCCACCTTGCTCGTCGTCGGTCTGGTCGGGGGCAGGCTTTACTATCGTGCGCATGAACAAAGCCAGCGCCTGACTGAGAAAGACACCATCGTTGTCGCCGATTTTTCCAACAGCACGGGCGATGCAATCTTCGACGAAACGCTGAAGACGGCGCTCACCGTCTCTCTGCGGCAGTCGCCTTTCCTGAATGTGCTCGCCGACAGCGAAGTCGCACAGACCTTGAAATTGATGACCCGTCCGGCCGACACGAAACTCACGCGCGAAGTGGCCCGCGAGCTTTGCCAGCGGGCGGGCAGCAAGGCTTACATTGCGGGATCGATTGGCAGTCTGGGCAGCGAATATGTGTTGGGATTGAAGGCGGTGAATTGCCAGAGCGGAGATACGCTGGCCGAGGAGCAGGTCACGGCAGCGTCCAAGGAGAAGGCGCTGGACGCGCTCGGCGAGGCGGCGTCCAAGCTTCGGGGAGAACTTGGCGAGTCGCTGGCCACGGTGCAAAGATTCGATGTTCCAATGGCACAGGCCACCACCTCCTCGCTCGAGGCTCTGAAAGCCTATAGCCTTGGCAGAAAGGCCCGGAGCGAGAGAGGCAACGCCGCAGCTCTACCTTACAATCTACGTGCGATCCAACTTGATCCGAATTTTGCCGTGGCCTACGGGGCAGTGGGCGGGAACTACTCCAATCTCGGCGAGCTAGGGCGGGCCAGCGAGTACTACACCAAGGCATTCCAGCTGCGGGAACATACCAGCGAGCGGGAGAAGCTGACGATCACCGCTGACTACTCCCAGAATGTTACCGGAGAATTGGATAAAGCGGCCCAGACACTTCAGGAGGAGATTGAGAGCTACCCACGGGAATTCGGAGCATACAACAATTTGGGTTTAGTGTTCGCCTCACAAGGGCAGTATGAAAAAGCCGCGGAGATCACAAGGCAAGCTCTGCAGCTTGCACCCTCTCGACTGAGTTTCTACGAGAGTCTGGCCAACTACGCCCTTGCCTTGCAGCGCTTCGACGAGGCGCGGCAGATCATTCACGAGGCGCAGGCGCGAAAGATAGATGAATTCCCATTGCACAACGTTCTCTATGCTCTTGCCTTTCTCGGGGCAGACTCCGCAGGGATGGCGGAACAGCAGCAGTGGTTTACGGGCAAGCCCGAGGAGAACTTTGGACTAGCCCTCACATCTGACACCGAAGCGTATGTCGGCCATCTTGGCAAGTCGCGGGAACTGACCAAGCGGGCTGTGGACTCCGCCATTCGGGCTGACAGCAAGGAAGCCGGGGCGATATGGCAGGCGAATGCGGCTTTGCGCGAGGCCGCCTTCGGCAACGCTGCGGAAGCACGGCAGGCAGTGGTGGAGGGGTTAAAGCTCTATCCCAACACTCAGGGCGTCGAGGTCGAAGCCGCGCTTGCCTTTGC
Source organism: Terriglobales bacterium (assembly GCA_030040855.1). Lineage (GTDB taxonomy): Bacteria > Acidobacteriota > Terriglobia > Terriglobales > Acidobacteriaceae > JAFAGX01. The sequence goes on along the minus strand of JASHSL010000102.1, from coordinate 28,986 downwards.
CATGGCGGGCGGCGCGGCGCGAGCCGAATCCTTGGCGCAAGACCTCAACAAACGTTTTCCACTGGACACCCAGATGCAGTCGCTTTGGCTGCCAGCGATTCGAGCGCAATTGGCGCTTGACCGGAGGAATCCGGCTGACGCCCTCAATGATTTGCAAGCTGCTTCCCCCCTTGAGTTGGGGGAAATTCAGTTCGTCATCAATAATTCCTGCTTGTATCACCTGTATGTACGCGGAGAGGCATATCTGGCAGCGGGACAGGGCAACGCTGCCGCCGCCGAGTTTCAAAAGATTCTCGACCACGGCGGGATCGTCTGGAACTGCTGGACAGGAGCATTGGCACATCTCGGCGTGGCACGGGCGAATGCACTGCAAGCGAGAACTTCACAAGTCGCGAATGCCGATGCCGCCCGCGTCAGGGCGCTCGCTGGCTATAAGGATTTCCTCACCCTCTGGAAAGACGCCGACACCGACATCCCAATCCTGAAGGAAGCGAAAGCCGAGTACGCCAAACTGCAATAGCCTTCGTCTCGCCAGAGTCTTCTGCATTGACCCGCCCGCGATTGCGTCATAGCATCGTCAGCAACTGGGGTAGCGCCATGAAGAAATTGCTTTCGCTCTCCCTCCTTGTCCTGACGGCGTCCGTTCCTGCTTTGTCGCAGAGCGCATTTGATGGGACATGGAAGTTCAATACGAGCGGCAGCCAGCCGTCTAGCAAGCCCGATGTGTATCTACTGCAAAACGGAACTTACAGTTGCAAAACTTGCCTGTTTCCATGCGAGCTCAAAGCTGATGGCAAGGCTCACCCTGTGCCGCCCTTGCCGCCGAAACGTGCCAACCATCCGCCGGTGGTGGAAACCTGGGAAAGGTTGCCCGTTTTCCCCCATCACATTGCACGAGCCGACTTTCGGTACTAGGCTGGATGAGGCGATTTCAGGTCGCCTGTGGCTAGCTTACCAATTACCCAGATTGGGTGGGTTCGATCTGCCTGCAGGGAAGAGCATTATAATGGCGCACACGAATGCGTCTCGCCTCTGGCACAAAACTCGGGCCCTTTGAAATTCAATCGCCGCTTGGCGCGGGCGGCATGGGCGAAGTTTACCGTGCCAAAGACGGCCGACTTGGCCGTGATGTTGCCATCAAAGTCTTGCCGCAAGCTTTGTCGCGAGACGCCGAACGGCTGCGGCGATTTGAGACCGAGGCGCGGGCGATTGCGGCGCTGAACCATCCTAATATTCTTTCAATTCACGACATTGGCACGTACGAGAGTGCACCCTATCTGGTCTCAGAATACCTGGAGGGCCGATCCCTGCGGGAGGAGTTAAGCAGTGGGGCGTTGCCTTTGCGGCGAGCGGTTGAGTACGGCATTCAAATAGCGCAGGGTCTGGCGGCAGCGCACGACAAGGGGATCATTCATCGCGACCTGAAACCGGAAAACATTTTCATCACCCGCGATGGCCGGATAAAGATTCTCGACTTTGGATTAGCGAAGCTGGCGCGGCCAGAAGCCTCTTCGGAAGACGGCGCGACCATGGAGGCGGAACCCACCTCCGCTGGTGTCGTTCTCGGCACGGTGGGATACATGTCTCCGGAGCAGGTGAGGGGCGAGACTGCGGATGCCCGCTCCGACATTTTTGCCCTGGGGACGATTTTGTATGAAATGTTCTCCGGGCAGCGCGCCTTCCGGCGAGAAACTTCAGCCGAGACAATGACCGCAATCCTGAGAGAAGAACCGCCGGAGTTGGCGCTCACCGGCAAACCCATTGCGCCCGTATTGGAGCGCATTGTTCGACGATGCCTCGAGAAAGAGGCCCTGCAACGGTTTCAATCGGCGCGCGATTTGGCATTCAATCTCGAAGGCCTGTCGGGGACATCCTCCGCAAGCGCGGCCAGAGTTGGGGTTGCAGCTGCCGAAAGAAAAACGTCTGGCACGCGGGTGATGATAGTTGCAGCCGGCGCGCTTGTGCTGGTGGCCGCGGTTAGCTGGATGCTGGTTGCGCGCAGCAGTGCGCCGCCGATGCCGACTTATCATCAGTTGACGTTTGAGCGCGGATTGGTTTATGCCGCACGGTTTGCGCCGGACGGCAACTCGATCTATTACAGCGCTAACTGGAATGGCGAACCCGTTCAGCTCTACTCCACACTGCCTGATACTCCCGAGTCGCGCCCATTGAATCTCGGCAACTCCACATTGTTCGCGGTGTCTGCCTCCCAGTTGGCGATTTCGGCGGGCTGCAAGGACCGCTATATCGGGCTGTGCCAGGGAACCCTTGGGCTCGTGCCCCTTGCGGGCGGCACGCCGCGGGAAGTTGCCGACGATGTGCTGGCCGCCGATTGGAACTCCGATGGCAGCGAGATGGCGCTCATCCTGCAAGTCGCCGGGAAGTACCGCGTGGAGTTCCCCCGGGGAAAGACGCTCTACGAGAGCACCCACCCGCTCGGATATCTGCGAATCGCGCCGCACAGCAAAGGGGTGGCGTTTGCCGAATTCAGTTCGGTCGATGGCGATGCGGGTTGGGTCGTTGCCGTGGACCGCAATGGAAAGCAATTACTTCGCTCGGTGACTTTTATCAGTACGGAGGGGTTGGCATGGAGTCCATCGGGTGAAGAAGTTTGGGCGGGGGCCACCCGGACGGAGGGATGGGCGAACGAAGTGGTCGGTCTCGGGCTCAATGGAAAGCAGCGCGTGGTTCTTCGCCTGCCGGGCATTCTCCGGCTTCACGATGTGTCGCGCGATGGCCGCGTGCTTCTTGGCAAAGAATCGTGGAGAAGCGGATTGCAATTCCGCGGAGCGGCCGATAAGAAGGAACGCGACCTGAGCTGGCTCGACTATGCAACCTTGAGGGACATTTCGACGGACGGTAGTTTGATCTCGTTCGATGATTGGGGCTCGGCCGCCGGCGCTTCCGGCTTGGCTTTCCTACGAAAGGCGGATGGGTCCCCAGCAATAAAACTCGGACAGTACGGCGAGCCAATTCTCTCGCCGGACGCTAGGCAGGTGTTGGCACTTAACGCTATAACCGCAAATCTGGTGGGTTTTATTCTGGTGCCCACCGGCGCGGGAGAAATCCAGAAAGTCAATGTGCCGGGGATGCAGGAAACTGCTTCGACGGGTTTCATGCCTGACGGAAAAGCGATTTATTACGCCGGCGACGACGGTCGCGGATGGAAGATGTATATCCAGGAAATTCCCGGCGGTACCCCACGCGCCGTGACGCCAGTGATTTCCGTCAAGCGGAACCATTTTGAAGGCCACATCCTTTCGCCCGACGGCCGAACCTTCTTTGCCCGCGACCTGAGCGAGCGGGGCGGGTTGTATCCGATTGCGGGCGGAGAACTGCGGCTGATTCCGGGCTGGTTGCCGGAGGACATCTGGGTTGCCTGGGCGGCAGACGGCCGATCGGCCTATGTCTATCATGACGACAAAACTTCAGCGCCTCTTTATCGGCTTGAGCTGGCGACCGGCAAACGGGAGCTGATTACGACATTGGCTCCGAGTGATGTTGCCGGAGTCACCACCATTCTGAATGTGCGCATGACCGCGGACGGCAAGACTTACGGCTATTCGTTCGCCCGAGAGTTGTCGGATTTGTTCCTGGTGGACGGAGTCCGGTAGTCGGATGGAAGCAATCCCGGGTGTAATGCCAGATCCTTAGCGCTAAACGTGCTTGTGGCCTGAAATCAAGCTCCCCGGATTGTCCGCTTAACCGGAAGTTATATCCCGAAACAGAGCAAACCGGGCGTACGGGATTTATGAGATAGGTTGTAGTTTAGGAACTTGGTGACAAGAAAGAATCCCAGGTCCATAGCCTCACAAGGTGGCGTGAAGTTCAGAATGGTTTTTCTTGGGTCTCCCACGTGGCTTCGTCATCATCATTCCTCATTTGGCCGGGCGACTCCCGGTTTTTTTGTGTCGCAACTTTCAGGCGCTGCGTTTTCGGATTTCCATTAGTCCGAACCTATCTCCGAGTCTGTGGCAAATAATCTCATCGCCGATTCGGCCGTCGACGGGCCGACCTGGCGGAAAATTCTCTAGGAATTGATTTGTAGTTTCTTGATCCCGGTAAAAATGCGCCACGTTGCCATCGGGCATCTGAACCCTGGCGGTTCGGCCGTTGTTGTCCAAGACTAGGGTTTGCCGTAGGTCTATTCTGGTGCCTTCCATCCTAGCCTTCCTCTATTCTCTTTAGGGCAACTACCCGACCATCCGAGACCGTGGCGAGATAAACTTTGGTTATCCCACGTTGGTGTAATTGAAATGCTGCGACAATGATTCCACAGACTTTGCAGCGCACCCTTACACTCGGTCCGGCTTGCCATTCGTGCCGCTCGCACTTCGATTGGGGAACCGTTTTTCCCATGAGTAATTTCATTCCTCCAAACAAAAACAGGCTGCCCGCAGGCCCGGAAGAGTGAGTACTTTGGGCGCATCCGACCAGCCCCGCACCAGCACTCGACGAGGAAACCGGCGGACACGCTGGCGGACGGACCATGATTGCTACTATCGAGGCCAGTGGCCTGGCTTAGCCTAAGCGGGTGAGCCGTGTCTGTCCGTTTTGCTGCTCTGCTGTTCTACTTTTGGGGCAGGCGCGTGGTTCTACATGTACGGTCTTCGTGATCCAGCCTGGAAGGCACAGAGACAAGGCTCCGACGGGAGCGCGTATCATTCCGACCTATATGAACGCTGGCTCGGAACGCGCCTGGTGCTTAAGGACCACGCTAACCCATACGATGACTCCATAACAAAGGAGATACAGAAAGGAATCTATGGCCATCCGCTAAGCGCAGCATCCACGCTAGATCCACGCGCATTCGCGTACCCGGCGCACGTCATGCTATTGGTAGCGCCTTTAGCTCTGTTGCCGTTTGCAGTCGCCGCGCCTATTTTTTCCGTCATTCTCTATGTCATGGCTTTTTGTTTGGTTCCTCTATTCATGTTCTGCCTGGCGCAGACTTGGAAGAGCGAGTTACGATGGATGGCAATCCTTATTTTGTTTGCCAGTTTCCAGTTAGCTTTTGCTCTGTACGTTCAGCAGTTTACGGTATTTGTTCTTTTTGTCCTGGCAGCGGGACTCGCGTGCCTCAAGAAGCATCATCTTATTTCTGCTGGAATTCTGTTTGCAATCAGTACGATCAAGCCCCAGCTTGTTGCTCTGGTTCTGGTCTGGCTCACGGTCTGGTCGATCACGCGATGGCGCGCCCGATATCGCTTTCTGGTTTCGTTGCTGACCAGCATGGCAGTGCTTGTTATTGTTCCTGAATTCCTGGTGTCCGATGGATTAAGAAATGGCTAGCCGCCGCAAAGTTTTACTTGCAATACCAGAATCGAAAACTGCCGGCTGCCTGGTTGCTGCCGGGGCCTCTCGCCTCAATTGTTACCGCAGCTGCCGTTATCCCCGCCCTTATTTCCTTGTGGCAATTACGGGATGCCGATCCGGATGAAGAACGGTTCGGCTTCGCCGTAGCAGTCGCGCTCGCGGCGATACTTTTAGTTGTGCCTGTCTGGCCAGCCTTGCAATACAACCAGCTGTTACTGATTCCTGCCGTGCTCGTTATGCTTCGTCACTGGCCAGCTAAGCTCCGCAGACTGCAATGGAGGCTGTCGATCTTGGCCCTTGGGATGTTAGGTCTTGGTTCCGTAGGAGCCCTCATTGTGTCGGTTACCGTGTTGGTCTTCCGGATTCCGATGGAACGACTCGGCTGCTGGGTGGAACTCCCGCTGTTCAACTTTGCGGTTGTGCCGTTCTTGACTACAGCGGCCTTAGTTGCACTCCTGTGGAACGTAGTCGTCCGCGGTAGCAAAACAGGGGCTTCTGAATCCGACGCTAGGCAAGATTCGCCCGTAGCGCAGGCTGCGCTCAAGGCTAAAGCCGCAACCACACAACACTAGTTTGGAGTTGCCCCCGGCTCGCGATAGCACCACCGAAGGGAAAGGTCATGACTAATGCGCGTCAACGGAAAAAGACTCTTGAAGAAGTTGAAACGGCTCTCCGCGTTTACGAGAAGGAGGTGGAGTTATCGAACATGACTCCCTCCTCAAAGAAAACGTACCCGCTCCACCCGAGAACTTTGTGAAATGGCTGAAGAGTGAATTCACGCCCGGGGCCCGGAAGCAGTAGGCGGGTTGGGTTCTTAAAACGGGCCGGGGACAACGTTTACCACCAGTGTGGTGCTCGGGCCACTCCCACCACCATCTTAGACTCCCACGATCAATCCAGCAAGGCAATCGCAACATCCAGCTTGCCGGTCGCCGGCATGTCTGATGGCGGCCTGGCGAAGTACGCTCGAGGCCGAGGGGGTCCTGCGGGGCTACGAACGGGTGGGCTGGGATTAGATCGTTGGCGCAGTTTCAGTTTCTCAATGTTCCACCCGGAGGACGCCCGGGACGAAACTCTGTGCTAGAAACTGTGCTAGGTACCGGCGGAATTTAAGGTTTTTGGCGGAAAGTGCGACTGATTTTAAAGGACTTGTCTTTGTTCTCAACACCAATGCGGCTTCGACTCCACTCGCTTCCGCCATTGTTTCAGGCAGGACTTTCTTGTCGATCTCCACCCTGTGCAACGGAATAGTGCCTCGTATCACGACCGGACGTCCCTTTCGCGCATCTTCCGTTTGTAAAATTTGATTTGGGGTTGTCCCCTGGGCTGAGGCAAGCAGTTAAGGCGGACCAACTGTCTGTTGGTGCGTTCATGCGTTGGCCTCGCCATCGGGACCCGTGATTACTACAACGTAGCCGTCAGGATCGCGAAGCCACATCTCTCTGTGGTTCGGTCTGGGGATCCCATGTCCGGGCGGCGCGGCATCCGCGTTGACGAGGTTGGGATGCGGTTCCTCGTCCTAGGCATGAAGTTGCAGAAGCAAATCCCCGGCGCAAAGCAGCCGATCATATACCTTGCGATGGCTGCTTGTTGCAGGTGAGAATCCGGACCGTCTACCAAAGGGCTGCAGTTCACAGGAACAATGTGGTACGGATCATAAGGTTCACGCAGAATCCCGTTAATGACTGTCCGCGAATGTTTCAGCCAGAATTTAAGGGCAAGCCTTCAGGTTGTGACCGACCGGCACAGCCCGTAGCGGCGCTGACACAGCACGGCCCGCAGTAACGGGAGAAGGGTTGACGGCTTCCTGTCCTTTTGAAAACATGCGTCGGCCAGCTGGCTCTGATCACACGGCACGCCGCAATGTCCGGAGAACATCAGGATAGCAGCGTGGGGCTGGAGAATTCGCAGAGCCGTCACCAGCCCTGCATTGTCTCTGTCGCGCCGGCAGTTTAGGATCACAGCATCCAGGGGAGTTTCGAGTGCTAGGTTAAGCGAGGTGGCATTGTCGTCGGTCGTCAAAACCCGATAACCGCTCTCGCGCAATGTCTGAGCGGCCTCAGCTAAGCCGCACGTAGTCTCATCCAGCCACAAAACCGTAGGCATCGATGTCCCCTAATTATTTACACCGTCGCCATGGGATTCGGGGTGAACCCAGCGCCCCACCATTCTGACTTCAAGCACATCGAATAAAGATTCAAGGGTGACGCCGCTGTTAAGCATCCGGATGAGATCGTGGACCGTGAACCCGACCTGCTCAGCGGCCCGAACCAACCGCTCGATCGCACCGTACACGTCTTCATGACGTGCCTCGCCGAGAGTGTCGAAACGCTCCTCCAATGGTGATTGTGCTTGCCCTTGCCTTCCCGCTGGCGATATTGCTGTTTCGGCCATTTCACAACTCCTGGGATTGCTATTCCTTCTGGCTGCACCGCGATTGCTGGCAGGTCCAAGGCAGCGGCATCGCTGGGGTCGATAGGGGTGCAATCCTCCTCGATGATCTCATCGGCATTTCGAAATGTAGCGTTGGACAAAATCTGCTGTGCACGGGCTGGAGGCACCGCCCTACCTGAGCACAGGATCCCTCGGATACAAACACGGGGATATGACAGCCATCACCTTTGAAAGTGATCAGTGCGTATCGGTTCCCGAGTTGGTTTTAGGACACACCTGCTCACCTGCACGACAGAATGGGAATTCAGGCTCCTACGTGGAGAGTTTACTTGATGGGACGGACAATGTTAGAGCCACGTCCGTTGGGTCCATGCTCGGACCTGCTGCCTATAGGGCAGATGATCTGCGTCACACACTGCTTACTGTCCGCTGTCACTGACCATACATGACAGTTGACCGTAAATCACGCTGATTTCAGTGGAAGTGATCGGATAGCAAACCACCTCCACAACAAATGTCTTGCAACCCACGTCTGACTTCTAACTTATCGGGTAGTTTTGCGTTGATCTTTCCCTGACGTCCAAGTCGGACGAGCAGTTACGGGTCCTGAGCATAATCCAACGATAAGGAATGACGATCATGTTTATTCATTTTTGTGGAATTCACTTTGAAGCCTGGTAAGAAAGTCGAACTGCTAAAGAAGGTCAAAGAAGAGATTCTGCCCATTCTGAAGAAGTACAATGGGTTTTTTCGTGAAGTTCGGCCCGGTCGCCCGCTGGTTTGTCCGATCAAGAAGCCGCCCGTTGTCGAGGATTGGCAAGCCGAGCTGAGTGGTGCAAACAGGTGGCGATCGCTCGAAACCCCTGTTGCAAGGTCAAGAGTTGCAAACCGCGCCTTCACCTGGGCATTGCCGCGATGTGGCCGCGGTTCTCTCCAGGCGATCGGTCAACCGATCAACCCCCGCCACTTTGGTTCCTGTATGTGCTTTATATCGGAAACGCAGGCCGACCGGTATCCCTACCGTAATCACCAAAAGCCCTGCCGAAAATTGGGGATTCAGCCGGACGTAATGCGCGTGAGGTGTACCAGTTAGAAAGGAGCCGGAACACCACGGCCGCGATCGAGCATGTGTTGGAGAACTACATTCGAGGTGCCGACGGGCAGGCGCCGAAGCTGTAATTGGATCGATCAGCAAACTCAATACCTAAAGAGGCTTCCTCCAGTATGATGTACCGAACAGTGAGGAAACTTGAACCGTAATGTTCATCGCGCGCAGGAGTTTTTCGGGGTCAAGGGGGTCTCTGCATTGACAGCCAGGCGATTATCAGCAGTGCTTTGGGCTGGAGTTCTGTGTGGTCTGTTCTCTCCGTCTGCAGCTGCTGCAGACCATCTTCTCGTTCACGGTCTCTGGATTTGGAAAGGTCCGTCTGTCGTGGAAGCTCCTCGGGGTGCGGAGATGTTGCGGGATTTCTGCCGATCGGCCGACATCAACGAAGTCTATATTTCGGTTTCCGAACGCGGCGATATGTCTGGGATAGAACACTTCTCTCGCCTCATTGATCTGCTCCATACCTCGAACGTCCGAGTCGAAGCCTTGCTTTCGAGTGAGGACGCGGACGAGCCGGGCAAGCACCGGGAAAAGCTTCTGGATCATGTTCGCCAAATCCTGCAATTTAATCAGCGTCACCCGCGCGGCAGATTTGATGGAATTCACCTCGACCTCGAACCCCAACAACGGCCGGAGAACAAAGGTGCGGGTAACCTCAGATTCCTGCCGGGTCTTGTTGATGCTTACCGCGCGGTCCGTGCCCTTGCCGAACCAGCCGGGCTGACTGTCAACGCGGACATTCAAAACAAACTTCTCAAGGGTAGTCGTGGTGAACGCGACATGCTCTTGTCATCCTTACCACGGTTCACACTGATGCTTTACGAGTTGAGCAGTCCAGCTGACGGAGACAGCATTGAACAAAAAGCCGAAAAACTCCGGGCGAGCAGCCAGAAATTCCTGGCCATGGCCTACGAGGATTTGCGCAACAAGAGCCTTGCCAGCATGGTGATCGGGTTGCGAACCCCGGACTATGGGAAATTACTGCCCAAGATGCTTGATACTTTAGACGAAGCGAACCGCCTGAACCCGCACTATGGGGGATGGGCGCGACACTCCTACAATGATTCTTTGCTGGATGATCCCCATTAATGTTTCAGCTGGAAATCCGCCGCTACAGTACGCCGACTAGCTTGCTGCGTATTTGCACTCCGGTCTGCACGAGCGTGTTTGACGTGCAGAGGTAGGCCTGCTTGAAAGCGTGTCGAAATTCGAGACTAAACGGCATCCACGCGGTTGCTTTCCGTGAGTACGAGCATGGCGGCCAGGGAAGAAGGTCGTATCCTTAAAAAGCCGGCTTCGGTCACGGGGAGCGGATTTCACGAGCGATGGTGGCATCGGTAGAGCTGATTAGGCGGGGATTCAGGATTGAAATGGAGTTTGCATTGGCCGCGGTTGTGATCCTTATCGAGGGGATGTTTCCCTTGTCTTTCCCGGCATAGCAAGAGAGCCAGAAGACATTTTCTTCAACCCGGAGATCCACTCGCTCCACGCGACCGCAAAGCGTACAATCCGTTGGCTAGGTTGAATGACCGATGTCGAGCCTGAAGATTCTTGATGCGATCGGCAATACTCCCTTGGTCGAACTTCGCCACGTAGTGCCCGCCAAGTCCGGCCGCGTGGTAGCTAAGCTCGAGTCTGGCAATCCAACCGGCAGCATGAAGGATCGTATGGCTAGGGCACTGATTGAGTGCGCCGCCGCAGACGGTCGGCTTTCTCCGCGAGGCACGGTCGTCGAATACACCGCTGGCACGACAGGCATCTCGCTGGCTTTGGTTTGTGCCGCGCTGGGATACCGGGCACACTTCGTTTTCTCCGACGCATTTAGTGACGAGAAGCGCTACACCATGCGCGCCTACGGTGCCGAGATCACGGACGTGCCGAGCGATGGCAAGAAGATCACCGAGCAACTTATCAAGAAGATGATCAATACCGCCGCGGAGATCAGTCGGCGGCCAGGGCATTGGTGGTCTGACCAGTTGAACAATCGGGACGGGGAAGCCGGCTATTACCCGCTCGGCGAAGAGATCTGGCAGCAGTCCGGCCATCGCGTTGACGCCTTCGTGCATGCTGTAAGTACGGCGCATTCCATCCACGGTACGGCGCACGCGCTACGTAGCCACAACCCACAAATGCGCGTTGTCGCGGTCGAACCGGCTGAATCTGCGGTCCTCTCTGGCGGATCTTCGGGTTCCCACAAGATTGAGGGGATCGGCATCGGTTTTATTCCGCCCCTGTGGAGGCCCAGAGAAGTCGATGAGATCCTCGCCGTGTCCACGGAAGAGGCCAAAAATATGGCCCGACGCCTCGCCAGGGAGGAAGCAATCTTCGCTGGAACTTCGACGGGTGCGAATGTGGTCGCGGCAATCCGTGTGGCGACACGCCTTGGGAGTGATGCGACGGTAGCCACGATTGTTGTCGACTCGGGTTTGCGCTACCTCACTACCGACGTTTTCCGATCCTGATCCAGGTGGAGATTCTCTTTCCCCCGGGATACATTTCGATAAGCGCCACTGCCTCATCGCCGCTCGCAGCTAGGAACTCCCCCGCCACGGGCCATCCGATTTTCCCGGAATATTTTGGCTGGGGCGTTGCGCGAGCGCGGCTCGAAGCTAGTCGGCGGCGCCATGTTGGCGCTCGACCGACCATATCCTGGCTTGATCTTTTTCGAACGGGTACACGTGCACCATCCAGCTGAAGATGACGGGATGGAATGTTCCGCCAGCCGCCGTGCAGGCTTTCTCGGTGGTGATCGACCCCCTCAGGCCAAACGGTGGGTGTGAGCTCAGCAGTTCCATCTTACGATCGGCGGGAGGAGCACAGAAGTTCACGTGTTCATGCCACTGGGCGATGCTGAGGGGGATGCGCTGGTTCAGCTGATCTTCGTTGAAAGGTTTGGGAGCAGTGTACATCACACCGATGAGCTTGTAGTCACTGCCGTGCTTTTCGTAAAGCAGAGACGTGGGGTGTTCGGGATCGAAGGCAAAAGCCGCTTGCAATGCATACGCATAGTTGGTGAAGTGGTACATCTTCTGTGGAATTTCGGGGTGGAAGATCTTAAAGCCGTCGGCCAGCGCAGCGTGGTAATCCATGTATTTCGCACAGGTTTTGCGCGCTGCCTCCACCACGCTCTGGGCTCGCTCGGCATCGCCGGGCTGCGCCGGACGGAGCTCGGTCATCTTCATATGCGGCCCCATCTTCATATGACCTTCCATGGACTGCATGGCGTGCATACTGGCGCCCTGGCTACTGTCCTTGTCTGGTTCGGCAGCCATCGACATGCCTTCCATATTCGACATGTCGTGACCTGGCTGGTCGCTACTAGGCATGGTCTGTTGGCCAAAGGGCTGGGCGTTGGCGAGGGCTGCCGGTCCCTGCGCCGATACCACGCCGGACAGCAAGGATATCAACAGCACGGTTAGAGGTCGCATAGTAAGTCGCTCCACTGATGTTCGCCGGGACGGCGGTTTCTCCGTGTCGCACGCTAGCTGCAGATACTTGGTTTGCTGAACGCCACCGCGAACCGGGGTAAGCAATTGTCCGGCGATCGACGAGTTTGTTTCAACCCGAAGGCAAGCAGCCAACTGACCGACGTAACTGCGGTGTGGCGCCACATGGCCGGACAAGATTCAGAGGTCGCGCGCGGCTAACTGGATGGTTGGGATTTCGCCATCTTGCCGGTCAGTCCGTTCCGTCCCACCTTCCCAGCCTTTCTGATGACAAGGGCAAACTCGATCATGCAGGTCCACTGCCTTGATGCAAGGAAGGCTCGGCGTTATCCGAGAAGGAGATCGCTCCGCCTGGTCTGCCAAAAGTGCCCGCGGGGTCGATCCGCTGGAAGACTCCGTTCCGCGGAATGGGAACCATTCGCTTCCGAACCGTCGTCGAGATGCAGGTCAGCCACTGCCCAAGGCCTCCGGCGCGAAAACCAAGTTGTTAGGATGGCGTCAAGAAAAAGCTCGCAGAACCGCACTCTGAGGCAGGTTGCATGGGCGGGGCAGATTGAAACGTTCCATTTGCCGGTCGCGAGTACCCGCCCTACTTTCAGCCTGGCAAGACCGCAAATCCCGATCGACCAACCCGAAAAGGGAGGCTGCAGGGCCTGCAGAATCCGTCTACAAGTGCCATGTACGTCTGTCACTTTGGTCGCGATACACTTTTCGCTACCATCTTCGAATGGGCTTGCAGTGCCTGATGCTAACCCGCGATCCCAATCTACTCGGCCGCATCAAGGCTACATTGCATGAACATCGGGCCTCGCTAGACCTGCGCCAGGATTGTGCGAGCACAATCGAACTTGCCTCCCGCCGCCATTGGGACGGAATAGTCATTGACTGCGATGACGTGCCCGGAGGCACAGAGGTTATCGCCCAGGTACGGAACTGCCGTTCGAATCGGCAGAGCCTGATCTTTGCGGTGGTCAACGGCTCTACCAGCGTGGACACGGCTCTGAACTTAGGAGCAAACTTCGTGATCTGCAAGGCGGCAGAGGAAACTCGTCTGCGCAGTGTTCTGGATGCCACCATTCCTAAGATGGAACGGGAACATCGGAGATATTTCCGATACGAAGTTGATTTGCCTGTCCAGTTGCGAAACCATGATGGGCAAGCTTTCTCGGCCAGGATGAAAAACGTTAGCGAGGGCGGATTGTGCATCAAGCTGGTAGGTCGACAGAGAGTGGAAGGGCTGGTCACCGTTGAATTTGAGATTCCCAGCGACGCCTCGCGCACCTTTCAAGCGAAGGCGGATGTAGTTTGGAGTGACTCTTCCCTGATGGGTCTATGCTTCCTGTACACTGAAAAAGACTCTGGGCTCGTTCTCCAAACCTGGCTCAATTCGCTAGAAGGCAAATCTCAAATCCACGAGTGTCTCGGCGCACCGAGTGCGTTCTGAACTTCACCCCCCCTCACGTGCTGACCGCAGTCCCGCAGTTTAGCCTGAGGCCGGTCGAGTTTTCTTGGCTGCCTACTCATCCGGATCCGATTCCGATCTCTATGCCGGGAGCCGGTTAGAGGTTTGCTTTCGTCCACTGGTCGATCCGCTGTAATGCCTTATTCAGATTCTCGAGCGAATTCGCTACGCTGAAACGCAGGTATCCCTCTCCATAGTCTCCAAACGCCGTCCCCGCCAAGCAGGCCACACCCACATCCTCGAGCAGGGCATCCGCCAGTTGCTTCGATTTCCAGCCGGTCTTCATCACGTTGGGAAAGACATAGAAGGCGCCCTTGGGCATGCGGCAGGAGAAGCCCTGGATGCGATTCAGCCCTGCCACAAACACGTCCCGCCTCCGCTGAAACTCCCTTCGCATGCGATCCACCGAGGACTGATCGCCGCGCAGCGCTTCAATCCCGGCCACCTGCGTAAAACTCGCGGTACAGGAATTCGAGTTGGTCATCAACCGCGTGATGTGCGTGGCCAAATCAGACCGCATCACCCCATATCCCATGCGCCACCCCGTCATGGCGTAGGTCTTCGAAAAACCGTCCAGCAGAATGGTGCGATCCTTAAATCCCGCGACCGACATGATCGAATAGTGTTCGCCCTCGAAAATCAGCCGGCTGTAGATCTCGTCGGACAGAATTAGAATGTTGCGGTCCCCGATTACCTGCGCAATCTCGTGAATCTCGGGCCGGCTCAATACCCCACCGGTAGGATTCTGCGGTGAATTCAGAACAATAAGTTTTGTGCGCTCCGTGATCAGGCTCGCCAGTTCGTTGAGATCCAACCCGAAATCCTTTTCCTCGCGCAGGCGAATCGGGACCGCTTTGCCGCCGAGATACTGGATCATCGACTCGTAAATGGGGAATCCGGGATTGGGATAGATGACCTCGTCGCCCTGATCGACAAGGGCAAGCAGGGTGAAGAAGATGATCGGTTTGCCCCCAGGAACGACCACCACTTCGCTACTGTCCACGGTGACACCACGCGAGCGGCTTACCTCCTCTGCGATGGCCTGTCGCAGATCCGGTAGCCCCGCCGAGGGGCCGTAATGCGTCCAGCCTTTGTGCAAAGCCTCGACAGCAGCCTCGATGATATTTCTCGGGGTATCGAAGTCAGGCTCCCCAATCTCCAGGTGCACGACGTCTTTGCCCTGACGCTCGAGAACGCGTGCCCTGTTCAGCACCTCGAACGCCGTTTCGGTGCCAAGATGCGACATGCGTTTGGAGAGGCGGAGCTCGTGTGGCGTGGACTTTTCCATCCTCACTAAGGTAGTCATTATATCTCTCCTGACCTTCGGCGCTACCCACAAGCAAGCGACCAAGCTAGGACGCCCTTGCTTCCTTCATGACCGGGGCATCGCCCCCCGGACACGGTCAAGCCGGGTGTGAAGCTTGGCAACCACGACAGTGGTCTGCTGAGGCGACACCGTCCGAGCGTTCAGTTGTTGACCAAGCATACCTTGAGTCCCTGGCGGGTGGCCAGAGTCGGGTTCGTTCTCAGCTCGGGGGCAACGGGTTGCCCTTTCCGAAAAGACAGTCTGATTCCGGAACCATCTTTGGTCGATTTAGGAAGCGGTCTTGCGCAGCTTCGTTCTGGCCCGCCGGGCAAAGGCGTAGAAAGTCGGGACACCGGCAAGAATGACCAGGCAACCCAGGACCGAATTGCGGAGATTGTCGGTAAAGGTGTAATAGAGCAACAGGGCCGACGCCAGCACGAAGAGAAAGGGAACAATGGGGTATCCCCAGACACGGTAGGGACGTTTGACACGGGGCTCGCGATGCCGGAAGACGAACACGGTGCTTGAGGCGATCAGGTAGAAAAGCCACTCGGCAAAAATGGCCAGCGAAAAGAACTGGCGAAAACTGCCGCCGAGCAAGAGCAGAATGATCGCCAGTGCTCCCTGGACCAGGATGGCGGTGGAAGGCGTATGATGGCGCGGATGGACGTGTCCTAGCGCAGAAAAGAAGTATCGATCGCGGGCAAGCGCGAACGGAATTCGTGCCCCGCTCATGGTAGTGCCATTCAGGGTGACAAGCATCGAGACCGCTATGCCTGCCGAAACGATGGTCGCTCCGCTGCGGCCCCAAACCAGAGCAATCGCATCCGATGCGGCGCGAGGCGAGGCCGCAATGACCCTGGCCGGGAGGACATACTGCACGGCAGCGTTCACCAGCATATAAAGAACCGCAACTGTCGCAACGCCCGCGATCAGAGCGAGAGGAATCGTGCGGCCAGGCTGGCGAATCTCCTCCGAGACCATGTTCAGATCGTTCCATCCGTCGTAAGCCCAGAGGGCGGCCACCAAGGCTGCCATGAAACCGGCAATGCCTCCTTTGGCCCCAGGGTAGTGCTCGCCAAAGTGGCTCCAAGTTCCCTGGCCATAACTAAATCCGATGCACACTACCGTGAGAATGATCGCGATTTTCAAAACCGTGAACGTAAGTTGGAATTCTGCGGCTTTACGAACGCCGATGAAATTCAGCAGCGAAATGAGCACGGTGGCGACGATCGCTACCAGCTGACCATAGGTAACGACGAAGGGATGACGGAGCAGCGCAGCAGAGAAAAAACGGAAGATGGAAAACGTCTCCAGGATTCGAACCAGGCCGGTAGTAATGGTGGCGATGGAGGCTGGTTTAGCGAGTAGGAACCAAGTCCAGGCATAAAGGAACCCGGCCAACGGACCATACGCATCGCGCACATAGACGTACTCCCCACCGGCCAGCGGTTTCATGGCACCGAGTTCTGCGTAGGTGAGAGCCCCGAAGAGAGACAACAGACCTCCGGTCAACCACGCAAGATACACTAGTTTGGCGGAGCCTACCGCTTGCATCATCTCAGCGGGAACCAGGAAGATGCCGCTGCCAATGATTGTGCCCACGACAACGGAGCCGGCCTCGGCGACGCCGAGCTCGCGCAGCAGACCAGGGTGGTCCACGATTTTGGTTCCGGCGGGCGTGATCATGCGGAGTGGCCAGTATAACGGCGTTTCGCGCAGACATGGCCAAGAAATGCAAGTTGGCAAAGCCCAGCCGCGCACGCGGTCTGATTCCGGGGCACTCGGCGCCGCGGGGACCCGGGACCGGGCGTTGAGCTGTGGAGAACGGATAGGCCTGCATGTTCCTTTCGATCCGTGGCGGGATCTTTCGCGAGGCTCTCGCTCTCCTTGGCTGCACGGCAGATTGGGATCTAACTCAAGAAGTTCCTCGGCCTGGAGAAAGTGCAATTCTTACTCGGGACTGAAGCAGCGGTAATGGTAGATTGAAGGAGCCTATGTACGACATCGCTTCCTGGGCGCTCAATATAGGGGCACTTCGTGGCGCGAGCTACGCAGACGTCCGTATCGGCGGCGATCGCCACCGCGCGCTTTCAACCAAGAATGGCAAACTCGGCAGCGCCTCCGACACCGAGTCAATGGGGATCGGAGTGCGCGTGATTGCTGACGGCGCATGGGGATTCGCGGCATCAGAGGACCTAAGCCGTGCCGCGGTCGAGGCCACCGCGGCGCGAGCAGTTCAGATCGCCAAGGCTTCGGCCCGGGTCAAACAGCACGACGTCCGCCTGGCACCGGAGAAACCCTCCACTGCCGAATGGACCACGCCCATGGTCATCGATCCCTTCACGGTGTCGGTCGAGCAGAACCTTGCCGTCTTGATCGAGATCGATGGCGAACTACGCTCAGTGAGAGGAGTCACACTGGCGGAAACCAACATGAACTTCCGCCGTGAAGAACAGTGGTTTGCATCCTCGGAAGGCTCGAAGATTCACCAAACGAAGTACACCTCAGGTGTGGGCTACGCCGCCTATGCATTTGCCGGAAGCGAGATTCAGAAGCGCTCCTATCCGACATCGTTTGGCGGACAATGGCAAAACAAAGGCTATGAGTTGATCCAGGAGCTGAAATTGGGCGAGAATGCCCGCCGCGTGGGGGAAGAGGCGGTCGCTCTGCTCAAAGCCGAGCAGTGCCCCGAAGGGATCTTTGACGTGATTCTCGATGGGTCGCAGCTTGCCTTGCAGATTCACGAATCGGTGGGACATCCGATCGAACTCGATCGCGTGCTGGGCATGGAGGCTAACTTTGCCGGTACCTCTTTCCTGACGTTAGACAAGTTGCGCAGCCTTCGCTACGGAAGCGAGCTGGTCAATATCGTTGCCGATGCCCGTGAGGAGCATGGTCCGGGCCTGGGAACCTTTGCCTTCGATGAGGAAGGGGTACCGGCTCAAAGCACCCCGATCATTACGAGTGGTCTGTTCACCGGGTATTTGAGCTCCCGGGAGACGGCAGCGATGATTCAATGTGAGCGGTCCGGTGGCACTCTGCGAGCGGAAGGCTGGAACCGGCTGCCGATCATCCGCATGACCAACGTGAGCATTTTGCCCGGAAGTCAGCCCCTCACTCGCGAGCAATTGATCGCCGGCACAGACTCCGGAGTTTACCTTGAGACCAACCGCTCCTGGTCGATTGACGACAAGCGTTACAACTTCCAGTTTGGTACCGAGATCGGATGGGAGATCAAGCGTGGCAAACGCACCCGCATGCTGAAGAATCCATCCTACTCAGGGATCACGACAGAATTCTGGAACTCGATGAACGCAATCTGCTCGCGCGAGGAATGGGTGCTGTGGGGTATTCCGCACTGCGGGAAAGGCCAACCACAGCAGGTGATGGGAACCGGCCATGGCGCTGCACCGGCAAGATTTCGGGGTGTGAAGGTTGGGTCAGCGTACCGAGGCAACGCCTAACCCGATCAACCCCTGGGGAGTCAACCAAACCGAATGCCAAGTAGAGACCAGGCTGCTGAACTTGTCCAGCGGATCCGCAAATATTCGGTTGCGGATGAAGTAGAAGTCATCATCTACCACACTCGCAATGCGTTGACGCGGTTTGCTAACAATGTCATTCATCAGAATCTGGCGGAAGAGAATGTGGCTGTCTCGGTACGAACCGCGTTCGCTGGTCGCACGGCGCGAGCCACTACCAACAAGATCGACGATGAGGGTTTGCAGCGAGTGGTGGAAGCTTCCGAGCGCCTGGCGAAGGTTCAGCATGCGGATCCCGATCTGCTGCCTATGCCGGATGCCCGAGAGGGCAGTCGCAGCGTGCGGACGATTCCCAGCCGTCACTTTGAACGGACCGCGGCCCTGACGCCCGAACTGCGTGCCGAAATGGTGCGCAGCATCGTCGCTGTCGCGGAGAAGCATCGACTCACAGCTGCGGGAATCGTCTCCAACTCGGAAACCGCGGAAGGGATCTTCAATTGCCGGGGGCTGTCGACTTGGCATACGCAAACGGCCGCAGAAATCTCGATCACTATGTTGGGAGCGGATTCCTCAGGGTGGCAGAAGGCAGGCTCGCCTGACGTCGATACTCTCGATGCGGGGGCTTTGGCGGTGACCGCTGCTCGGAAGGCTGTCGAAGCCGCCCGACCGCGAGAAATCCCTCCAGGGAAGTACACGGTGATTCTGGAACCTGCCGCGGTCCTCGACCTGGTCGGTTTCATGTTTTACGACTTCGGCGGCCTAGCCATACTCGACCGGCGGTCTTTTCTCAATGACCGCGTAGGCACCCAACTCTTCGGCAAGAACATTAACATCTGGGACGACGTGGCCCACCCGCTCCAGTCCGGGTCTCCTTTTGATGGCGAGGGCATCGGCCGACAAAAGGTGCATCTGGTCGAGAACGGTGTGGTTCGGCGTTTGGTGTTCGCACGAGGAACGGCTGCAAGGATGCTGCGCTCAGAAGTCAAAGATAAGGTTGGACCGATCGAACCGACTGGTCACGGTTTCCCACTCCCCAATGAAGTTGGCGAGGCCCCCATGAACATCGTCTTTGGTGTCACCGACAAGCCCAAGACGGTGGATGAGATGGTAGCCTCGACCGAGCGAGGCATCCTGGTCACGCGCCTTTGGTACATTCGCGAAGTTGATCCCTACGAAAAGATAGTGACTGGCATGACTCGCGACGGGACCTTCTACGTAGAGGGTGGAACGATTCGCCACGGACTACGGAACTTCCGCTTTAACGAAAGCCTAATCCACATGCTCGCGAACGTGGAGGCAATGGGAATTCCGGTGCGGGCCAGTGGAGAGGAATCCTTTGACATGGTGGTGCCGGCAATGCAGGTGAGCGACTTTAATTTTACTGAAGTAACGAAGTTCTAGAGCCAGCATTCAGCGCCGAGAGATTCTCGCCTTCCCGGCCGGCCCGCGACGAATGCGTAGATTCCAGAACAATCCTCCCTTCCAATTCCTACACCCAAGTTGCTCGCTCGAGCCGAACGTATCCTAAGGGAGTTTTGCCTAGAGAGTCGGTCTTACCCTGCGATACCAGTCGCCAAAGCCAGCCATGGTTAGAGGCTGCAAGAGGGCCCCATTCTCAAAAGGGCGCTCGGATCCACGGGAGTCGAAGTCGTCGCTACCGGAGCGAGGCTGCCCAAGGACCCCAAGGGAGAGGTTCGCGTCGGTTTCCACGTGGCTGTGCAGAATAAGGAATTATGAGGGTCCTTCGGGCAGTTCTCGAGGCGGCGTAACCGGAGGAACGAGATTCAGCCGGGCGTTTTCCTCGAAATCTAGGTGTATTTGCCTGATCCTCCGTGCCCGCAGCCAGAGGTCACAGGGTCGGACTCAGCGGCCGGTGAAAATTGCTGCTATTTGCCCGCAAGTTAATGGTTGCCAAGATGTTATCTCTGCCAACTTCATGACTTCGGTAACTTTGCGAGCGTGGTGCGGGGGTGTAATCTGCGGGCGTAATGTCGAATACCGACTCATCCTCGGAGAAGGCGAAGGCGAGTCTCTATCCGTGGAAGGAAAACCCGCCATTGGCGGCCCAGGCAAGTACGGGATCCGAGGTGCCGCAAAGAAAGGACCGGTATTCGGAGATGCAGAGTGCAGTGCGCTTTCCCATCAAGCTGCCGATTTCCGTGAGATCAAAATCGGGCGAGAGCCGCACGGAAACCCAGAACATCTCCGCTAACGGTGTGTTGTTTCAGGTCGTGGACACGGACATGCCGGTGGGTTCCGCGGTCGATTTCACCATTTCCTTGCCCGCGGAAGTGCTGGGAGCAGAGGTCGATGTGCGGCTCGACTGCAAGGGTCGTGTGGTGCGCAACTTCGAGGAGGGCGGACGCCACGGAGTCGGTGTCGTCATTGACGAGTACCGTTTTGACCGTCGCTAGCGCGCGAGGAAGAGGATGGCAAGCAGCCCCATCAGGGCCGAAGAGAAACCGGAACCGCCAGAGTTGGATGAAGGCAACGGCCAGTTCATCCGCTTGATTGTGGCGGACACGCAGGCCATCTTTCGCGCGGGATTACGAAAAATCTTCGCGCTCGAAGATGATGTCCGCGTGGTCGGACAAGCCGAGACGTTGGCACAGGCCTTTTCCGCTGCCAAGAAATTCTCCGCCGACGTTATGTTGTTCGAGGCGGCGCTGGCACCAAATCCAGCGGATGCGGTGTCTGATCTCCTGCGCCAGAATCCGGGGCTCCGCTTGGTCGTTGTGACCACTGAGCCGGAAGAAGAACTCACACTTGAGCTGTTCCGCCTCGGGGCCTATGCGATCGTCTCGCGGGAAGTCGAACCGGAGCTTCTGATCGATTGCTTGCGCAAGGTTTCGAAGGGACAGCCTTGGCTGGATAGCCGGGGAATCCAGTGGGTGTTCGAAGCCTATCGCAATCAAGCTACGCGCCCGGGCGCCGCTCGCACCAAGGTTCAGCTTACACCCAAAGAATCGCTCATCGTGTCCTGTGTCACGCAGGGAATGAAGAATAAGGAAATTGCCCATCGCGTGGGCACAACCGAGCAGGTGGTCAAAAACTATCTGCGAAAGGTCTATGACAAGCTCGGCGTAGCAGATCGTCTGGAACTGGCACTTTACTGCCTCAACAACCGGGTCCTGGACGGGCCGCCAAAGCTGCCTCTGGAGCCCCAGCCGGCACCCGCACCTTCCAATGGAGCGGATGGGCAAGCTGTGTTAGCAGGTACGGACACTCCGGAAAAGATGTCGTAACGCAGGGTCCGGCTGGCCTCTTCGCACCCCAACCGAGGATCGATCGTTTCCGTCAGTAGTTTGGCCGATACCTAGCATCTTGGTCTGTTGATCAACCAGCCGCGTATGGAACTTGAAGATCATGAGTAGTCTTGTCCCGCTTCTCAGTTCGATTTGAAATGATTCTAGAAGTTCCTCGCGGTTTTCGCTATGCAAGGCTAAGTCGCTCGAATGTTCCCCAACGATCCTATGGGACTGATGTCGCTGGCCTTCTGATCGAGGCTGTGGATCTGGGACCACCTGTGAGGCTTCGCAGGTCGGCGACAAAAAGACGGCGGCAGCCGCAAACCGCCCGGCAGTCTGATCCGCGGAGCGCAAATAAAACTCTGCTCGACCGCATTCTGTAGTTCATCGTCAATCGGATTGACACTACGCCAGGGGATCTGGCAGCGCATTTCTGAACATTACTTCGATTAGAACATGAATCGATCGCCAATAACTTCCATGAGGATTTCCGCGGCTCAAAGCGAGGCAGTGCGGACTCCGCAGATACCGAGAACGCTTCCCAACTTTAATGGTATAGTCTGTGCGACGAGGGGGCGTACGCAGGACACTCGTGCGAGGCGAATCTTGAAAGGTGATACGAAAGTTTTGGCTGTTCTCAATCAAGTGCTGAAGGCCGAACTGACCGCGATCAATCAGTATTTTCTGCACGCGGAAATGTGTGAGAACTGGGGTTACCAAAAGTTGGCCCAGCACACACGTAGGGAAGCTATCGAGGAAATGGAGCACGCGGAGAAACTGATGGAGCGCATCCTGCTCCTCGACGGCATGCCCAACATGAGCGACTACTTCAAAATTAACATCGGGCAGAACGTGAAAGTACAAATTCAAAACGATCTTCAAGTGGAATACGAGGCGGTGAAGCGGCTGAACGCAGGCATTGAAACCTGTGTAAGTGCTGGGGACAATGGATCTCGGGATTTGTTGGAGGGGATCCTAACGGATGAAGAAGAACATATCGACTACCTGGAAGCTCAGCTGCATGCCATCAGTGAAATAGGGATTGAGAACTACCTGGCGCAGCAATTGGAAGAGAAAAAGGCAGGAGAGGAGTAGCTGATTGGATCAGTGCGGTTTTTTGGATTGGTCTGCAGGGATCAAAGCAACGGTGGTTGCGGCTCCTGCTCACGGGCCATAGAATTGCGATAGACGCTTACAGGGGCATCAAGGGCGAGGAGCGAGTATTTTCCCTTTCTAGAAGATGGCTCCTGTGGAAGCTGTTTCCTGGGAGAGATGGCCGAGTGGCTGAAGGCGCACGCTTGGAAAGCGTGTATACGGGAAACCGTATCGTGGGTTCGAATCCCACTCTCTCCGCCATGTTTTCAACAACTTGCAGACCGCGAAATCCGTGGAAATCTTTCGCTTTGTTTTCAATAGCTTACAGAAGAGCGAAACCGTAGGAAATCAGTCAGTTAGGTTTCCCCAAGGCCATCTGGACCACCTTGGAGTGGGCCTGTTGCATTTCATCCGTGACCACATCCCCATACACGTTCATCGTGGTACGGATGTCCGCATGACGCATGAGTTTTTGTTGGACGGCGATCGGAGTGCCCACAGCATCAAGCCTGGATCGATACGTATGCCGGAGCGTGTGAGTTCCGAACCGTGCTATACCAGCCTCGGCTGCGGCCGTCTGGAATTGCTGCCACACGTGTGGATAGCTGATTGGCAGCCTTCCCAATTGCACGGGGCTTGCAAAGATCCAATCGCTCTCAGTTGGAAACTGTGTTGTCTGCTTCCAGCTCTTGAGTATTGCCAACAACTCCGGGTCAATTGACATTTCCCGCTCCGATTCTTGAGTCTTGACCTGCCCCAGATGCTGCATCACGATTCCCCGGTTGATCTGCAACGTCCGGTGAAGCCAATCAACGTCGGACCACTTCAGCGCGAGACACTCGCTGATCCGAAGTCCGAAGGAAACACACACGAGAGCGAGAGTGCGGATTGGCTCCTCCAGCGCCGCCACGAATCGCCGGAATTCGCCTTCCGTCAATGACCGTGGTTTCCGCCGTTTGGTTGCTCCCTTGATGGTGACCAGCTCCATGGGATTGCGTGCAACGGCGAGATCCCCGCGAAACATGGCATAATCCCACAGCTGGTGCAGAATGCCACGAATATGCACTCTGCTCTTGGGGGAAAGAGCCAGCGACTTGAGCCACAACTCTACGCCCCGGCCGGTCATCATTGCTAGATCTTCGCACTGATCGTTGAATGGAGCAGCCAAGCAAGCACCTGTGATTTGAGTTTTGCCTTGTGAGATGACGAACGTGATGTTGGGCTGTTCAGCATCCTTAATTGAAGACTCCAGCACATATTTCTGCGAGCTACAGCCTAGAACGAATAGTGTGAGCCCGAGCACAATTGGTATAAATGCAGTCTTCAACTTGATTCTCCGTTTGGGTCTTTCTTCCCCAAATTGGCCCTTCAAAAGCATCTCAGCACGTAATCTGTAAGGTGCAAGTCACGAAGGTAACGGATCAGTTCTGACCGATATCGCGGCGGGCTCTCCTGCCGACAGCAGGACGCGACAGTCCGCCAGGTGTTGCGGGATGCTAGTACTGAGGAATGAAGAAGATCGGCTTCGAGAGGCGAAATGTTGGTCTGTTCCACTGTCCTCCCTAACTATCGTCAAGCAGTTCCTCAAATAGCTTTTCCTCTGTGGGAAGTTCCTCCCGCTGGATGATTGCTTCGAGACACCTCCTCAATATCCACCACGCATTCGACACGTCACTCCCCGTCGTGTTTTTCGAGTAGGCTCCGTGGGCAATCTTGGAACGGACGTTGTATGCAGCCTTCGCCTGCTTGTACATACCTGAAGGCGGGTCGAGCCCTGCGCAGAGTTGCGATATTAGTAAGGACAAGCGGAAACTGAGTTCGGCGTTGACGTTGGGGAATAAGGATTCCAGTGCCTGCCACATATGCAGAATCGATGAACCCGCGTCGGGAATCATTGGGGCGCTATTGGTCATCTTTCGCACGAGATTCAAGACCGGAAATTGCTTTTCGAGTCGAGTCCATAACGCAAACTCTGACCAGACTCTCTCACAGATCCTCGACGTTACGTTTTGCGGTCGTTTGATCGTGAGAAGCCCTAGCGACACGTCGACTGGCCATGCTTCCAGCGTGCCACTCTCGGACTTCAGACCTTTCTCCATTTCGGGCGCTAGCTTCTTCCGCAAAATCTCGGAGTCTCTCGCATTGACACCAGTTTTTCCAACAGGCAAAAAGACCTGAGGTCATCGTGAACAACGACTGTTGCAAAGTGCAGCGTTCTTCGACCCAGCGGCCAATCACATCCTCATCCGCCAGATACGAATCGGTTGCCATCAGGGCGGTTGGAGGGGGATTCAACCCAACGCGCTGCCATTCGAGACAACCTTGGATCGCCCAGGCGAGAATGCCGGGCCATTCTTGGTGCAACTTCTCGGTAAGGTGCCGATCGCGTTCCTGTGGCGATATGGTGACGGTGAAGGGAATCAGGCAGATTCTACGGCGGATCGCTTCGTAAACTGATCGCAAGCCGGGGCGATGGTTGCCGGAGAAAATAGAAGCAAGAGATCATGAAGGCGTTTGTGCACCGCCGACGGCACTGCCCGAAATTGGAACTCCGACCGCCAGCCGGACTCTGGCTAGCGATAGCGGGCTACGAGGAAACTCGTACCTCCTTGGGCGTTGGTAGCAGTTCCCACGGCCACGATGTCTCCGTTCGCCTGTAGCGCCAGGGCGGATCCTGTAGCGGTATAGCCGGGGAAATTCGTGGCGGCCACTACCGAAAGGGGGACGGTATTGCCATAAACAAGCCCCGTGACGGGGCTGAAACTATAGTCAAATCCCAAGTTGTCGTTGAATCGCGTCAGAGCCAAGTCTGAAGATGATGTACTTCCCGGCAGAAACGTGCCGACCGCCACAATTTCGCCGTCGGACTGGACGGCCAGCGCGGCTAAATAAGGAACGTTTTCGATGTACTGACTCGAGAGCTGCGCTACGTACTGGCCGTCCGGGTTAAGCTCTCCGAACAAGAGGCTGGTAAGCAGTCCCGCCACCGTGTTG
This sequence comes from Terriglobales bacterium, assembly GCA_030040855.1. Classification (GTDB taxonomy): domain Bacteria; phylum Acidobacteriota; class Terriglobia; order Terriglobales; family Acidobacteriaceae; genus JAFAGX01. Next base: position 3,132 of record JASHSL010000102.1, on the reverse strand, counting down.
GCGACCGGACCTACCCACCCCACTGACAGGCTGTTGCCGCTCGGCAGCAGGGCAACGGCAGTTGCCGCGCCAGGGAAGGCGGTGACCCCGCTGGTGCCGAAGGTGGTATCGACGCTGCCGTCAGGATTGAAACGGCCCACAGAGCCGATGTAGGCACCATTCACGTCGAGACCGCCGGCGGCGACCACGATCTTTCCATCCGCTTGCAGGGCAAGTGCGACGGTGACGGAAAGGCCCGGAGCCAATGCCGGATTGCTGACACTGACATACCCGCCGGTGCCAAAGCTGGTGTCCAAGCTGCCGTTGCTGTTATACCGGGCCAGGACACAGTGACCGCCTCCACCGTCGTTCCCCACTACAACGATCTGTCCATTGCTCTGAATCGCGAGCCCGGCGCCTACATCGCTTGCACCCAGGAAGCTATTGGCCACCTTGCCGTTATCGCCAAAGCTGGGGTCCAAGGTTCCATTTGGCAGATAACGGGCCAGAGCGAACTCGGTTACGGTGCCATTCGTCGCTGTTCCCACCACCACGATGCTTCCGTTGGGTTGAATCGCGACGCCGCTGGCCGAGTCATTGGCGCCAAAAAAGTCGGTGGAGACCTTGCCGGTCCCGGCGAAACTGGTGTCCAGCGTACCGTTCGGGAGATAACGGGCCACGGCGAAGTTAGTGCCCTGCGTACTTGCCGGGTTGGACGTGGTGCCCACCACGACGATGTCGCCGTTGCTCTGAATGGCTACTCCGGAGGCGGAGTCGTTGCCGCCGGAGAAGTTCGTCATGCCCCAGCCGCCGGAACTAAAGGTGGGATCAAGTTCTCCTTTTGGCACGTTCACCAAGGTAGTTTCAAATCCGGGCGCCTGGGCCGGCGCCAGGTCCCACGTCGTGGGATTGTCGCCGAACAGGCGTATTCCCAGGGTGTAATTGCCGCTGGATACTCCCAAGTACTGCTCGTTCACCTCCAGTTCGACCTGGTTGCCGGAGACGCAGTAGCTCAGAGGTGTCACTTCGCTCCAAACCCAGTTGTTGCCCGTACCCGCATAACTATAGAGAGTGCTGGCCTGGATAAGATACTCGGCGCCAGCCCCACCCGGCAGTCCGACGTAACCGGTGTTGGGATTGTTGTCGGTGTCCAGAAGCACGTTGTAACGGCTGCCGTTGTTGGTGAAGTCGATGGGACTCGCCGTCGTGTAGCTCAGGTAAAACGTTCTATTCTGGCTGAGAGCCCACGCCCCGGTCCAGTCGACGATATCGGTGGTATTGCCGGCGGGGACGGTTCCGAGAGGGTTTATACCGGACCACGGGCTGAAGTCGCAGTCCAATACGACCTGGTCCCGCGGATAGGAGAAGCCCGCAATGTCTTTGGGGACGAAGTCGGGGCCGGCAGCATTGTTGCCCACCAGTTGGATCTTGATCCAAGTGGAGGCGGTGATACCCAGGCTGGCGCCGGGAACCGCCATTTCGAGAAGATTGCCGCTGATGGCATAAGTGGTAGTGCCGACATAGCTCCACGACCAATTGGTGCCGGTCCCGGTGTAGCGATAGATCGTACCTCCTTCGACCATATAGTCGGCGCCAAGCATGTAGTTTCCGGCTGATCCGCGATAGCCGGTAAGGGGATTGGAATCCGTGTCGAGGAGCACCTCGTAACGCCATGCATTGTTGTTGAAATCGATATTTTGGACGGTCTGGTAGCTGATCAGCAGGTTGCCGTTCTGAAACGTCGCCCACAAGGTCAGCCAGTCGGCTACATCGGTAGGGTTTACGTTGGTCGCCGGATCGGTGCCAATAATTTCACCCGAACTCCACTCGGAAAAGTTACCATCGATGGTCTGGGCATTCGCAATCCCTGGAAACAAAAGTCCGACCACGACCGCCCAGAACATCCATCGGCGGAGACCGATCTGCTTTTGGACGGCCGAGCGGTCTAGGTGTGGCCGAATTCCTAACGTACGGCTCATCAGCTTTAGGAATTTCATTCCGGGAATCTCCTCTTTGACTTCAAATTGTCCACACTGTGGAGGTCGCGGTTGCTCCCACCGACCGGCGGGGCCACTTTGGACTTTCTTTAATTTAACGTCAAGAAGAAGTTAGGCTAGAGTCGAGAGAGTCCAAACGTCTTGGGTCGTCAGACTTCCCTCTTATAGGGCTATTCTTATTGATATCTGGTGGTGTCTTCGGATTAAGAGTATTCCGAAGGCCGCGAGGGCTCGAAGGGCTTGAAATTGCCCCTGACCATGCTAACGATCCAGCGCAGATTTGCCGGGCACAGGAATCAAAGGCATCCGAAGCTCTTGGGGCCGCCCAGGGCCCAAGGAACCGGACGGTAAACCTGCGCCGCCTTCGGTGCGTGAGCCTGGTTATTCTTTGAATGCTTCGGTCAGCGCCGCCGACGATAGCGAACTGCACGAACGGCTACACAGCTCGACAGGGGTCGCTTGATCATGCCAATTTTCCGCGAAGTGGTCGAGCTGTGCGGAGACGTGTCGAGAGGTGAGAACCCCTGCCATCATCACCAGGGCTGCACCACTTTGGGAAACGGCCCTTCTAAAAGATTACTCTCTTCTCTTTGCTAGTCTCGCCTGGGACCCGTCTGGCCTCCGGGTGTAAGTACGGTCATGCACTCCGCCAGGCACGATAGCACTTGGACTCCGCCGGGCATCTGCAACAGCCGTGGTGATGAGGTGACCCTCTTTCGCAATTGATTGGTCAAGTCCGCGCCGGGAAGGCCGGAACGGCTGCAACGGAGCGTCAAAACGACTCTTCAGAATGATTTGTTAGATTGGCCAGGGCGGAGTTGAAAGCAATATCTAGCACTTATACCATACGGTAGATAGCTCCCTTCTCGCGTTCGTTAACGCAGGCCTTGAAGCTTTGTAATTGTAAGGGGCCGCTACACGTGGCGAACAGACCCCAACTATTCGCTTACCACGTAGTGCTAGCCTGAATTCCCATGCAGGCCCTTGTCGCTAACATCTGCCGCTTGTCTCCCCAGCATTGATCGGGCTAAACTCGTTTGCTATGTTAGATATTGTGTATAGTTATAAATAATAATCCACTCAATTACCGATAAACTATCCCCGTTTCTTACCTCGGAATCACGCCCGAGCGCGAAGCAGCCGCTCAGCTGGGTCT
>JASHSL010000101.1 GCA_030040855.1 Terriglobales bacterium | reverse complement strand
GGATCGTGCGCCAGGGCCCGTGCGAAAGAAATGAGCTGCTTCTGTCCGGTGGACAGGGTGCTACCGCGCTCGCGGACTTCCTCTTGAAAGCCCTTGGGAAGTCCGCAGATGAAATCGGCCAGATTGACGTCCTTCGCAGCCTTTTCCACGTCCTCATCCTCAATCCACTCGCTGCCCAGCCGAATGTTGCCCTCGACCGTACCGGTAAACAGAAATGGATCCTGCAAGACCACGCCGAATCGCCGCCGCAGAACCGCCAGGTCCATGTCCTTCACATCGATGCCATCGATTCGAATCGCCCCTTTTTGCACGTCATAGAAGCGCATCAGCAGGGAGATAATGGTCGTCTTGCCCGCGCCGGTGTGGCCGACGATGGCGACGGTTTCACCCGGCTCGATGGTGAAACTGACATCATGCAATACCCAGTCCGGTTGGCCAGCCGGTGCCGCCGGAGCGCTGGCTAGGGCCAGTGCCTCACGCAAGGCCAACGCGCTGCTGAGTCCATCCGCTCCCCCTTTCCCGTCCCCTCGCTCGACCGCGCGATAACCAAACCAAACATGGTCGAATTCGATGCGCCCGGGTCCCTCTGGCGCCTTGGTCTGGACGGGAGAGGTGATTTCCGCCGCGGTGTCGAGCAGTTTGAAAATGCGCTCGCTCGACGCCATGGCGGACTGCAAGATGTTGTACTTCTCGCTGAAGTCCTGAATCGGCCGGAAGAACCGCTGCGCATATTGGATGAAGGCGACCAGAACGCCGAGGCTGGTGACGGTCGAGATCGGGTGCAACAGAATTCTGCCACGCGCGAAGCCGACGGAGACGGCCGTGGTGACAACCTGGCTTAGAACTTGCTTGCCCCCGAACCAGATAACGCTGGCGATGGCCACCGAGGACAGCACCTCGACCACCGGATAGTAAACCGCGTGGGCCATGATCGCGTCCTTATAAGCGTCCATATGAACCGAATTGACCTCGGAGAATTTAGCGAAGGCCCGCGGTTCACGATTGAACAGTTGCACCACCACCATGCCGCTGACGTGTTCTTGGAGATAGGCATTGATCCGGGCAATGGCGACGCGAATACGGCGATAGGAGTCGCGTACCTTGTCGCGAAACACTTTGGTCGCGTAGCTGATCGCTGGCAATACGGCAAAGGTGATCAGGGCCAGCTTCCAGTCCATCGAAAGCATGATGGCCACGATTCCGGCGAGGACAAAGACATCCTCGAAAATGGACACCACACCGGAGGTAAACATCTCGTTGAGCGCATCAACGTCGGTCGTGACCCGGGTCACCAAGCGCCCCACCGGATTCTTGTCATAGAAGCCGATATGCATTCGCTGCAGGTGGCGAAAGATCTGGCTGCGAAGGTCAAACATGACCATCTGGCCCGTCCATTGCATGAGGTAAATCTGCACGTATTCCAGCAGAAACGCACAGACCAGCAGGCCAACGTAGAGAGCGGCGATCTCCGCGATTCCCGTATACGAGTCCGCGCTGAGAAAGGAATCGAGCGCAGAAGGCTTGTGGGTGGGAGCTAGATAACGATCGATCTCGACGGCGACAAGATAAGGGCCGAGGACATCGGCGACTGCCTTGAAGAGGATGGCAATCAGCGAGATTCCCACCTGCCACCGGTAGGGGCGGAGGTAGGTAAGCAGCCGCTTCATCAGCCGGCTGTCGTAGGCTTTGCCTAAAACTTCCTCTTCATGGGGAGAGGCCATGGGCTAACTCAAAGATACCTTAAGAGGAATAGACAGGAGTAGAGGTGGCCGGACAGAAACAGTTAGCATAGGGGAGTCGCGCGGCCCGGCCAGAGCCAGCACCCTGCAACCGAGCCCCGCCTCCGAGAAGCTGGGACGCTGACCTCTCGCCGGCGCCAGATGCGGAAAGTGATCGTTCGAGGAAGGACCCCGCCGTTAGGCAATCTTTCGCAGCACGATGGCCGCATTCTTGGAGCCGAATCCCACGCAATTACAAACGGCATGCTCGATCTGGACTTTGCGACCGATGTCGGTGACATAATCGAGGTCGCAGTCGGGGTCGGGCCGGTCGAGATTGATCGTCGGAGGCACTCGGCTGTGCTCCATGGCAATGACGGTTGCGGCAACGCCGGCTGAGCCGCAGGCGCCCTGTGCATGTCCGATCTGCGACTTCAGCCCCGACATCGGAACGCGCCGGGCATGTTCGCCTAGGGCCAATTTCAGGGCGCGGGTTTCCACCCGATCATTCATTTGCGTGGAAGTGCCGTGCAGGTTCACATAGTCAACGTCCTGCGGGCGAATGCTCGACTCCTCCAATGCCAACGTGATGGCACGCGCAGGCTCTTCCGGAGAGTCGGTCATGCGCACGCGATGGAAGGCTTCACAGGTCGAGGCGTAGCCGCTGATCTCGGCATAGATTCGCGCACCCCGGGCACGAGCATGCTCGTATTCTTCGAGGACGAACATCCAAGATCCCTCCGCGAGCACAAAACCGTCGCGATCTGCCGAGAACGGACGCGAGGCACGCTCCGGCGCGTGATTCCACGACGGAGTCAGAGCGTGCAGCAACGTGTACCCTTTAATGATGCCAGGTGTGATGGTCGAATCGACCCCTCCCGCAAGAAACATGGGCTGCACGCCCGCCTGAATATGCTGGTAGGCGTATCCCAGGGCATCGGTCGACGAGGTGCACCCCGCGGTGACAACGTGGCTGTAGCCCCGGAAGCCGAAACGCATGGAGAGTTCGCTCGAAATGGTGCCCATGGTCCCGCTGGGGATCGAAAAAACACTGACCTGCTTCACGTGTCCGGAATGCCAGAGCCGGTATTGCTGCTCGGAAAACTCCTGCGCCCCGCCCCCGGTACCGAGGATTACTCCAAGCTCGCGCTTCTCCTTCATCGACATCCCCGCCGGGTCGAGGTGGGCATCGCGGATGGCCTCCGAGGAAGCCGCTAAGGCCAGGGGAACGACTCGCGACACGTGCTTGCGCTCGCGCGCTTCGATCCAGGCAAGTTCGTCGAAATCAGGGATTTCGCCGGCGATTTGCACGGCCAACTGGGAAGCGTCGAAACGGGTGATGGGCTTGACCCCGGACTTGCCAGCCAACACCGCCCGGCAGAAGGCCTCCTTGCCAATGCCATTGGGGCTGACTGCGCCCATTCCGGTGATCACGACGCGCGCCAGCATAGAATTGGGAACCCTTCCTGACCGACTGCCATCCTGTTCTTCAATGCCCTCTGGCCCTGTCCCCCGAACCCAACCGCGGGGAAATGGATCTCGATGTCGTTCGGCGCTTACAGAATACTAGTTTTAGCGACCTCGATCTTTTCCCTCAGGTTCGCACTCGGACCGCCCATAAGACCATGAGATGCCCGACCCATCCGAGGAGTTCCGGGAAGTGGCATAATCGTGGCGATGGCACTCGGCCTCTACATCTCTGTCCCGTTTTGCCGGACGAAATGTTCTTACTGCAACTTCGCCTCGAATGTGCTTCCCAAGGCGGTGTTCGAGCAGTACGTAGCTCGGGTCTGCCAAGACTTGGCGCAAGCACCCGCAGTCGCCGAAGAGATGGGCGGGCAGTTCGAGCGCGCCCTAGACTCCATCTACTTCGGCGGCGGCACTCCTACTTTACTTGACCGAACCCAGTTAGAGCGGCTCCTTTTCACAATCTCGCAGAATTTCGAGATCCAGCCCGGCGCGGAAGTCACCGTGGAATGTGCACCGGGCACGCTCGCGCCCGAAATCATCGATGTTTTTAACCGCTCCGGCGTGAACCGGGTAAGCCTGGGAGTGCAGTCCTTGGTCGAGCGGGAAGCCGCTTCGGTGGGGCGATTGCACACCTCCGAGACCGTCTTCGACGATATCGCCCGCTTGCGGTCCGGGGGCATTGCCAACATCAACCTCGATCTCATCGCCGGGCTCCCCCATCAGAGCTGCCGGAGCTGGCGGACCTCGCTCGATCGCGCCATCGCAACTCAGGTGCCCCATATGAGCGTTTACATGTTGGAGGTGGACGAGGATTCCCGCCTGGGCCGCGAGCTGATCGCCGGAGGTACACGGTACCATGCCCAGGTTGTACCGGAGGAAGACGAAGTGGCGGACTTCTATCGCATGGCCTGCGAGCAACTGCAGAACGCGGGTGTCGAGCAGTATGAGATCTCCAACTTTGCCCGCCCCGGATATGAGTCGCGCCACAACCTGAAGTACTGGTCACGGCAACCCTACCTCGGCTTTGGTGTCGACGCTCATTCGATGCTCGCTGCGGCAGGGCCCCGCAACGACGGTAGCAAAGATGGCTTCGGTGCAGCCGGGCAGCCGGAGCTAGCCGGGGGAGCCGGTCGCGGCGGGCTCGAGGCGGTTCGCTTCGCCACTCCAGATTCCCTGGACGACTATCTCGCCGCAGCCCCTGCGAAGCGCACTTTCATCGACCAACAGGCAGCGCTCGAAGAGGCGTTCTTCCTCGGACTCCGGCTCAATGGCGGCGCGGACCTCGCGAGAATTGCCGCCGATTTCGGGATTTCCCGAGTCGCCGCCTTTCGCCCTACGCTGGCGGAGCTCATCGCGGCAGGCCTCATGGAGCAGCAGGAAACCAGGATCCGGCTAACCGACCGCGGGCGGCTGCTCTCGAATGAGGTGTTTGAGCGCTTCCTCTCCCTCCCTTGCCATATGAGCCTCGAAGCGAACCCCTAGCGTCAGCAAGCGTCGCTCAAGGCAAGGTATAATACATCCCTCGGTCGACTTCCGAAGCGGGCGAATGCGTTATGAGTCTCTACTCGCACTACGACGGTGCGCATAACCACCCCGTAAATCGCGCCCTGCATATGATCGCCATTCCGCTCGGATTCTCGTCTCTGGTCGTCGTCTGGTTTCACTGGATCATCGGCCTGCTGCTCATCCCTACGGCGTTCGCCCTGGCTTGGCTGGGTCACTGGATCGAAGGAAATAAGCCCGCTTTTCTCACCAATCCCGCCCACGTACTCGTGGCTCCCGTGTGGCTGGCACGGAAGGTTTTCAAGCCTTCGAAGAAGACGGTTACCTAGGAAAGTCCCGTCGGACCTCTCGGCGAGGTGAGGTCAGCTCCATCTGATTTGCGCCCATCGAGGCGGAAGGCAGCGAGCCCTCCGATCGTTCTGCCTTTTCTTCATTCCCGGCGTAACTTCCGCTCTTATTCCGCCTGTGTTTTAATCGAATCTCTCGCCTCTGGGTTGCTTGGATTCGGATTCGAGCGGTCGAGAGGCCGGCGGAGGTAGCTTGGATTTTCAACTCAACCAAGAACAGCTGCAGCTCAAACGGAGCGTGCGCGAGTTCGCGGAGCGTGAAATCGCCCCCCACGTGATGAAATGGGACGAGGCCAGTGAGTTTCCCCTGTCCACCATCAAGCAACTGGGCAAGCTCGGCTTGATGGGAACCATTTTTCCCCCCGAATATGGTGGCGCTGGAATGGGCTACGTCGAATACGTTATCGGGATCGAAGAACTCTCGCGGGTGGATGGCTCGGTTGGCATTATCATAGCGGCGCACACCTCGCTCTCGACCAACCATATCTTCTTGGCAGGGACGGAGGTACAAAAGAAGAAATATGTGAGCAAGCTGGCGACCGGAGAATACATTGGGGCTTGGGGGTTGACCGAGCCGTCGTCGGGTTCGGATGCGGGCAGCGCGCGGATGAGCGCCGTGCGCAAGGGCAACAACTGGGTTTTAAACGGTACCAAGACCTTTTGCACCAACGGCCACTACGCCGACGTGGTAGTTGTCATCGCTGTAACCGACCGCGCAGCGCACACGCATGGTTTGTCAGCCTTTATTGTGGAAAAGGGAACGAAAGGCTTTCGTCCCGGGAAAAAAGAGAACAAGCTCGGTTTGCGAGCCAGCGACACGGCCGAGTTGATCTTTGAAGACTGCGTGATTCCGGCGGAAAATTTGCTGGGCAAGGAAGGCGACGGGTTCATCGATGCCATGCAGGTGCTCGATGGAGGGCGCATTTCGATCGCGGCCCTGTCGCTAGGCATGGCCGAGGGAGCCTACGAAGCTGCCCTGAAGTATTCCAAGCTGCGCCGCCAATTCGGCAAAGCCATTAGCGAATTCCAGGCTATCCAGTGGAAGCTGGCGGACATGGCGACCGAGATCGAAGCGGCGCGGCTACTCACCTTGCGCGCGGCCTCGCTGAAAGATGCGGGAAGCAAGACGACCCAGGAGTCTTCGATGGCAAAGCTGTTTGCCAGCGAAGTGGCGGTGCGTTGCGCGAATGAAAGCGTGCAAATTCACGGGGGTTACGGATTCATCAAGGATTATCCAGCGGAAAAGTTCTATCGCGATGTCAAACTCTGCACCATCGGAGAGGGCACGAGCGAGGTGCAGCGCATGGTGATCGCGAGACAGTTGTTGAAGGATTAGAGTTTCTTGCGGCGCTCCGTCCCCTTTTCTCGTCTGCTGATCGACCGCCGGCACCTAGCGCCAGCAGCCCCGAGCGCGCATCTCTATTCGACTACGACCTTGGTACCGCGTTGACCGGCGCCGGACAGATGTTCGATCCGCGCATCGATGACCGCCCGGATCGCTTTTAGGAACTCGATGCGGGAATTGGCCAAGTGCTCGCGGACGGCAGGGGAAACCCCTAGATAATCCCGCAGATGGTCCAAGGTTTCGCGGCAGAGGCAACGTTCGTAAACCGCCCTCGCGCCCGCTTCATTCCGCTCAGTCTGTGCTTCGTTCATGGTGCCTCCCTCATTTCAACCGTCAAGACTCGGCTCTCCAGTCGAGCTCGCGTCGGCAGCAATGCCGCCATCGACCGGGGCAAACCGATGTGGCGGCGGAAGCTGCCGATCTCCACCACCAACTCGTCGCCTTTCTTGAACAGCCCGACCTCACCCTTGGTGGCAAAGGGCAAAAGCACGCGGACCTCGTAAGTGCCGTTCTCCTTGCCGAACGTATAAGGCTTCTCCGTACGGGTAACCGCCGCCGGATCTTCTCCCTCAGCATACAGCACTCGGGCGAGATCCTCCAGGCGCGTCCTACCCAAGACCTCGTGCGCGAACAGAGGCACCCGCTTCACCGGCACCGGCGCAAAATATTCTTCGATTTCGCGCAGAATCCCCGCCTGCGAACTGTGCCACTCATTGAACCAAGCATCGAGAACCTCGGCGGGTAGCACGCGGTTCACGACGACGGCATCCACGGTAAGCCCATGGAGGGAGAAGTACACAAAGGCCCGCTGGGTTTCGCGCAGCACCATCCGCTCCGGGTTGGTAACCAGACGCACGCTGGTGATCCGCGGATTCTCCAGGATCTCGTCCACGCCTTCGAGTTTTTCGAAAAGGTCGCGAATATTGAGAAAGTAGCTGTCGGTGGGCAGTTCGAGGGGCGACACGCGGTTGGCAATGGGCCGCACGGCCTTGAGCAGGTTGCGCTGGAAGGGAAAAATATGTTTCATGTACCAATCGAGGGTGGTCGGCATGCTGATGAAGCGCATGGACTCGGCCGTCGGCGCGGCGTCCAGAACCACGACGTCGTACCGCTCCTCTCGCCGATACTGGTTGATGTACATCATGGCACTGAGCTCTTCCATCCCAGGCAAGATGGCTAATTCCTCCGCCTCCACGCCGCTGATTCCCGTGGTGCGAAGCACCGAGGTCACATAGCCGGATATTTCCTGCCAATGACGCTTGACCTCCTTTTGGATGTTCAGTTCCAAAATCGAGAGGTGGTCGGCAACCGACAGCGGATCCGAGGTTTCGGCATGAAAAAGATCCCCACTAAGATCGAACGCGTCCGCCAGACTATGCGCCGGATCAATGCTCATGACGAGCGTGCGGTAGTGAAGCTGGGCAAGCTTCAATCCGGTCGCAGCCGCGAGGCTGGTCTTGCCAACTCCGCCCTTGCCGCTGAAAAAGAGAATCCTCATAGTGACATTGTAGAATGGGGATGTTGCGAAATGATGAGGATTTCCATGCTCGATCGGTTAGCGAAGCCATGTTTGCTCGGTCGGCAAACTCGGGCCACGGCGGATCTAGCGGGTCCACGACCGACGTAGCCGCCGGTCCCTAGTAGCAGGCATGCCAACGAGAGTTCACAAGGCGGTTCAACCGAAGTTCTGATATTCCTTCCAAAACTCTGGCCAGGACAGGCGCGGGCCACGGCAGACAAAAATGTCAGGATGTTCCCGGCTTTCCTCGTTCTCCACCCCATCGGCATTGCCGTTCTGCCCGGCCACCACAATCAGGGTCGAGGGGGTGGTGTCGGATAGCCGCGCAGCCAGGCCGAATTCGTCCCGCTGATGGGTGCGGGCAGGTGGTAGGCCCGACCCAGAATCTCGATGGCACCCTGCTCCCCGTAGTTTCCCACAACGACGCCCACACTGTTCTGCTCCCCTGGCGGCAGGCTGTCCCGGATGTTGGCAACCGTCTTGACCAGTTCGTTCCAGCCAATTTCCTCGCGCAAATCACCGTTGTTCTTGAGCGCGAAATCGCGAAGCCTACCGCCGGATGACAAGGGCACAATCAAGGCTGCGAAATACAAGCCGCATCCTGCCAAGCCCGTGAAGAACGCGCCCTGCACCAGCCAACGCCACCCCGGCGAGCGCGATGCGAGCCAGCGCTGTGCCGCGCTTGCGCCCATCGCCACCAGCATCGGATAGGCCGCTCCCAGGTAATAGAATCGCCCCTTGGCAACCAAGAACAACGCCAGCGGGATGACATACACCCACGCCAGCATGCGATATCGCCGGTCGCGGGAAAAAACCACCAAACCTGCAATCCACAACGGCGCAGCGAACAGATTCACGCAAATCCGGAACTGATTGCGCACAAATCCTTCGGTCCGACCCTGAGCCAGGTCGCGCGCATGAGTGTGCCGGAGAAAGTGCAGAGACACCAACCCATGCCGCATCTGCCACATGAAATTCGGCAGAACCGTCAATAGGGCCAGCGCCATGCCGCCCCAGAACCATCCGCTCCAGAGAAAGCGGCGTGCCGGGGTCAGCAGCAGCTCGCCCAGAACCCCGCGAGCAGGAAGCACATCGTGTACTTCGTCATGAGGCCGCCGGCTCCGGCGGCCGCGCCGATCGCCAGCCACCAGCGCGGGTTGTCCATTGTCAGCAGGCGAATCACGAAATAGGCAATCAGCACCCACCACAAATAGTCGAAGCTCGTGTATTCGAATTCCGTGCCCTCGAACATAGGCAGCGGCGAGAAGGCAATCGCCAGCGCGGCGGTGACCTGGGCCAGTCGCCCACCACCCAGTTCGAGCGCCATGAACCTGGTCACCAGCACGGCGAGCGCCTGCGCGATGGTGGAGAACAGGCGCAGGCCCACCAGCGAAGACCCGAAGATTTCAAGACCGATGCGCTCTACAAAGAACGTCCACGGCGGATATGCCACGAATCCCAGTCGAGATGCAGGGCATCACTCAGAACCTGAAGCTCATCGCGATCGAAGCCCTAGCGATGATTGGTGAGCAGATGAACGAGCACCACGGCGGCAGCGATTCCGGCCAACACCACACGGTTGTCTCGGGGGCGCGCGAATCTTCCTTCGAGACTTTGTTCAGTCGTTCACGGCATTCTGGGGTAAGGCGTTCCTTCAGCGCTAAAAGTCTTGGCCCCTGAAAATTCCTCTGGCTACTACAGTCTATCGTTCGATCGGGCGTGTGCTGATTCTCCAAAGGCGCGGGGTCGACTTTGCCATGCTCGAGAGGTGCAGTTTCCTGCCCGGCCGCGGATCGAGTCCTTGAACCAGGGAGGGCAGCCGCTTCCCCTGGGGGTATCCCCTCGATATCGGGTTTCGGTGTTTCTCCTCTCCGGTTCGGTGCTTTACACTGAACCGTTGAGCCACGATTCCCAAGCTCTGATCCGACGCCTGCACAGCGGCGATCACCGCGCGTTGGCGCGCGCCATCACCACCGTTGAAAACCGTAGCCCGGGCTGGTCCGAACTGCTGAAGGCGCTGTTCCCCCTGACTGGCCAGGGCGTGATGGTAGGTGTTACGGGTGCTCCTGGGGCGGGAAAAAGCACCTTGGTCGATCAACTGGCGAAGCACTATCGCAACGAAAGTCGCAAGGTTGGCATCATCGCCGTCGACCCTACGAGCCCCTATTCGGGTGGGGCCATTTTGGGCGACCGCATTCGCATGCAGGACCGCTTCTGCGATCCTGGAATTTACATCCGCAGCATGGCGACTCGCGGTTCCTTAGGCGGCTTGGCCCGCGCCACCGCCGATGTGGCCACCGTGCTCGACGCTTCCGGCCACGATTTGATCATGATCGAAACCGTCGGCGTCGGGCAGGATGAAATCGATGTCGTGCGCCTGGCCGACGTCACCATCGTAATTCTCGTACCCGGAATGGGCGACGATGTGCAGAGCATCAAAGCTGGCATCATGGAGATTGCCGACATTTTTGTCGTCAATAAGAGTGACCGGAAGGGGGCCGAGCAGGTGGAACGCGAGATTCGGGCTTTGCAGTCACTCGCCGCGCGCAGCGATCGCTGGACTCCGCCCATCATCAAGACAGTGGCCAGCGATGGCACCGGGATTCCGAATCTGGTGGCTGCGATCGCTGATTACAAGGCCTATCTGCAGCAAGAGAATCGTCTGCTCGAGCATAAGCGGCACAATTGGCAGGAGCGTCTGCTTGCGATGCTACGCGATGCGCTCTTCGAGCGGGTGCAACAGCAGCTGGCCGATGGCACGATTACCCGCTATGCGGCCGAGGTCGCCGAGCACAAACGCGATCCCTATACGCTGGTAGAGGAGATGGTAGGAAAGCTAAGCCAGGCGACCTAGGGAACAAAAGTCAAATTGCAACGCGTAGCATTCTGAGAGGCTGGGGTCGAATGAGGACGCTGAAGATCAACTGGAGCGCCACTGCGATCGCCACCGGGGTCGGCTTCTGGGCCGGGCCGCTTGGCTTGATGCAGAAATTGTGGCCGGAACAGGCGCAGCTTGGCAGTTTTCTTCTCTGCCTGGTGGCGTGCCTCGCTGTGCAGAAGGTTGATGGTTACACGTGGTCTTGCGTTGCTGCCGAAACCCGAGTTTTCAGCAAACTGCCAGGCTTTACAACGACCAGCCCTGTGATCTCCGCCTTTCGCCGGGCATGGCTAAACCGCTCAGCTTCGCGGGCGGGTGATGAAGTAAGGAAGGACGATGTACACGATTGACCATCTCGGCATTGCGGTGAAATCGCTCTCGGCAGCCAAGAGCATTTACGAGAAACTCGGACTCAGGGTCTCGGAAGAAGAAGTCGTCGACGCCGAACAGGTGCGCCTGGTTATGGTTCCCCTGGGTGAGAGCCGGCTCGAGCTGCTCGAGCCCACCTCGGAGAAATCTACGATCGCAAAGTTCATCGCCCAACGGGGGGAAGGACTTCACCACCTCTCCCTGCGGGTCCCTGACCTGGCTGCCGCCGTCGAGCGGCTCAAGAAGGAGGGGGTGCGACTGGTTTCCGAGGAGATTAAGGTCGGCGCCGGGGGCCATCGCTATATCTTTGTGCATCCGTCGAGCACCGCCGGAGTGTTACTCGAGTTGGTAGAGTCCAGACACTAGGCCAATTTGCGGAACGCCAGGGATTTGATCGCATGCTCCTTCTCGCCACCGACACCTCCGGAGCACACGGCAGCATTGCGCTAGCAAATTGCGGACCGGGCAGCGAATCCAAGATGGTTGAGCTGGTTCCGTTGACGGCGGGAGCATTTTCCGCGCAGCTTGTGCCGGAGATTGCGGCCTTGCTCGAGAAGCATCACTTCACCAAGCACGATCTCGGGGCATTCGCTGTCGCATCCGGCCCGGGCTCGTTCACCGGCTTGAGGGTAGGACTGGCGGCCATCAAGGCATTAGCCGAAATACTCGAGAAGCCGATCGCGGCCGTTTCCCTGCTGGAGGCGGTCGCTTTCGAAAGTCGCACGCCCGGCAAAATTCTGGCGGCGCTCGACGCCGGACGGATGGAAGTCTACGTAGGCGAGTTCGCCAGAGCTGGCTGGCAAGCCCATACCATTTCCCAAAGCCTGCTCAGCCGTCAGCAGTGCTTCCGAGCCGCTGCCAACTTGACCCTGGTGACGCCGGATCGCGAGCTGGCCGACGCAGCTCTTGCGCAGGGCTTACGAGTCGAGCAGGTACCGCGGCCGAAAAGCGACGTCATCGCGACCTTAGGCTGGCAGAAGATTCAGTTGGGCGAGACGGTGTCTCCGGAAGAGCTGGAAGCAAACTACTTGCGGCGGTCCGAGGCGGAGATCTTGGCTAGAAACCGACCGTAGTCAAGTTGCACGCTGGGGAACAAAGATCCGGGATGACGGCTGCCAACGAATCGAAGGAGCCCGCTTGCACATCCGATGGGCCACGCCCGGTGACATCTCCTCGCTCCTGGAAATTGAGAAGGATGCGCTCACGGCCGCGCACTGGTCCCGCGAACAGTACCAGTCCGCGTTCTCGCAGTCCGGCCTCCCAAGGATCCTGCTTGTAATCGAAGAAAATACGGTAATCCAAGGCTTTCTTGTGGCCCGCGCCGTCGGCCAAGAGTGGGAGATCGAAAACCTCGCTGTTGCCGCGGCCGTGCGTCGCCGAGGGTTGGGGCAACGGCTGCTTGCGCATTTTCTTCGCCTGGCGCGTCAGCAGGCAGCGTCAATCTCTCTAGAGGTACGCGATTCGAACCGCGCCGCGCGATGCTTATTCGAGCAGAGTGGCTTCATCGCATGCGGCCGGCGGACAAACTATTATCGTGATCCGGAGGAGGACGCGGTGCTCTATAGCTTGCGAGGGTAATTTTGCACCGCTCCCGGTGCGCTCGCGCACAAGTTGCTCAGAATCAAGGGTATCGTCCAAAATTCCCACGCAGAATTTCGCGTTGAAGCAGTGCGGGTCCTATGGTACCTTGAACTCGACTATCCGGTTAGGAGGTCTGCTGGATGCTAACTTCTAGGGACCAGCTCCTCGCCAGCCACGAGGAATTTCGGAAGCTGGCAATGGAGCACACGCAATACGCAAAACGTCTTGATTTACTCACCCAGAAACGCTATCTCACAGACGATGAAAAACTGGAGGAAGTGCGCCTGAAAAAGCTGAAACTCCGCCTCAAAGATCAGATGCAAAACATCGAGCGGCAGTTCCAGCAGCAACATCAGGTTGCGTAATCTCAGCACCGCTCGAGCGGCATCGCGGCCGCGGAAGCGAGAGTGTCCCTCATCCCGGCCACTGGTAAGCAGTTGGTTCTCTTGGGTAGGCAGGCCCTGAGAGTTTCTCGGCTTGAACTATAATTAAGCTGCTCCCCATGGTGCGCGATGCTTACTACTACGTTCTTCCCCTCGGTGCCGCGGCCATTCTCATTGGCTGGCTGACCAGTCCCGGATGGGCTTTGCCGGTTGTGCTTTTGGCTTTCTTTCTGCTGTGGTTCTTCCGCGATCCCGAGCGAGCGATTCCCCATGCGCCCGGGGCCTTGGTTTCCCCAGCCGATGGCAAAGTTACCCACATGTCAGAAACCGTGGAGGGCGATTTCCCCTGTCACCGGATCAGCATTTTCTTGAGCGTGTTTGACGTCCATGTGAACCGCTCTCCCATTGGCGGCGTGATTCGCGAGGTCCGATATAAGCAGGGGAAGTTCGGAAATGCCATGGGCGCCGCCTCCGCTGAGGAAAATGAACAGAACATCGTCAGGGTGGAGGGTGAAGGCCAGACGGTTGTGTTCAAACAAATCGCAGGCCTCCTGGCGCGAAGGATCGTTTTCACCAAGCGAGTGAACGACCGCGTGGAACGGGGCGAGCGCGTGGGCATGATCAAATTTGGATCACGGGTGGATGTGTTCATCCCCACCTCGAGCACCCTCCGGGTGAAGGTTGGGGACAAAGTGAAGGGTGGCTCGAGCGTGCTGGCCTATCTCGATTCTGAGCCGCAGCTGGTGGCGCCCGGGGCTGCGCGCCGCAGGCAAGGAGCGATCTGAAATGGACCGGCAGCTTGCCCAGATTCCCCGGCGGAGGAAAGAGGACAAACCTCCCAAGCGGCTTCGCAAGGGCATGTACATCTTGCCCTCCCTGTTCACTACCGCGAACATTGCCCTGGGCTACTATGCCATATTGCAGGTCACACACGGAACGCCGCAGGACCCTTCCCACTTCGACAACGCGGCCAAGGCCATCGGATTTGCCGTGTTGTTTGATGGGCTGGACGGGCGGATTGCACGCATGACGCACACCAGCAGCGATTTTGGAAGAGAGCTGGATTCCTTAGCCGACGTCATCACCTTCGGAGTCGCCCCTGCCCTGCTCGGTTGGATGTGGGGATTCCGCCAGCTGCCTACCTTCCTGGGATCCTCCGAATTGACTGGCAAGTTGATTCAATTGGGGGCGGTTGCCAGCTTTTTCTTCGTCATCGCCGGGGCCAGCCGCTTGGCACGCTTCAACATCACGATCAATCCACAGCCATCGAATCCGGGCCGGCCGGGAAAGAAATACTTTGTAGGCATGCCGATTCCCGCCGCCGCCGGGGTCATTGCGGCCGTGGTGCACTTCTCCGGCGGCGACCCGATCAATTCTTTGTGGGCCTGTCTCACCTGGATGCTCATCATGATCGCCGCGGGATATCTCATGGTCAGCACCTGGCGCTTTTACAGCTTCAAGGACATCGATCTCCGTGCCCGCCAGCCGTTCCGGCTAATGGTCGTCCTGGGATTATTGTTTGCGGGCATCTGGTTTTTCTCCCAGTGGCTGCTGTTTTTGACTGCCCTCGCGTATATGGTGTCGGGTGTGATCTGGCGGCTGCAATGGATCTTCCGGCGCAAGGGTAACTCGCCGCCGCCCTCTTATCGGGAGGCATCCCCGATCTCATGAGCTCGAAAGTGAAATCTCGGATTCTGTCGCATGAATCCCTCGATGCCGACCATCTCTTCCGGGTGGCGATTGTCGGCGGAGCCACACTCAAAGGCAAAGAGGTCGCCGAAATGCTTGAAGCCCGTAATTTTCCCTTTGCCGACATTAAGCTGCTCGACGACGACGAGTCGCTCGGGCAACTGGAGGCCGTGGGCGACGAGGTCACCTTCATTCAAAAAGTCCGGGCGGATGAGTTTCGCCGTCTGGATGTCACCTTCTTCGCCTCGGATCCGGAGTGTACCGGCAAAACATGGAAAATCGCACGCGACGAGGGGAGCGCAATCGTCGATTTATCCTTTGCTCTCGAAGATGAGCCGGAGGCCGCTGTACGATCGCCCTGGATTGAGCGTGAACTGAGGAAGCCGTTCACGCCTGAATTGCAACCCGGTCCCTGGGTAGCCGCTCACCCGGTAGCCGTGGTACTGGCGCTGCTGGCGTTGCGTGCGCAAAGGGCGGTCCCGGTCAAGCGGATCACCGCGACGGTGTTCGAACCCGCGTCCGAACACGGACAAAAGGGCTTGGATGAATTGCACGAGCAAACGGTGAACCTGCTTTCCTTCCAGCAGATTCCGAAGAGCATCTTCGATACCCAGGTCGCCTTCAACCTGGTCGCCCGCTATGGGGAGCATTCAAGGCCCGCCCTGGCCGAGGTCGAGAGCCGTGTCTTGAAGCATTATCAGCACATTGCCGGCCACGATGCGCTGCTGCCGTCTCTGTTGCTCATCCAGGCGCCCGTCTTTCACGGACACGTCTTTGCTATCCACGTAGACACCGATCAGATCGTGGATGTGGAGGCCCTTGCGCAAGCCCTTGCCGGTGAACATGTAAGCTTGCCCCTCGGCGCCGCCAACGCTCCCAGCAACGTGAATGTGGCCGGCCAGGCCGACGTGCAGGTGTTGGTGATTCCCGATGCCAGCCAACCCAGGGCATTCTGGCTGTGGGCGGCAGCCGACAACCTGCGGATCGCGGCGGCCACCGCGGTCGAATGCGCGGAAAACATTCTGGTCACCCGCCCCCGAGGCAAGGTTCAATGAGCCATGGGGTCCGCGCCCCCGCGTCCGCCGCAGCCTGGCTCGCTGCCTGGCTCCTCTCTTCCCTGCTCTTCGCCGGCTGCGGCTACCATACGGCAGGACACAGCACTGCGATTCCCCAGGATGTTCGCACCATCGCCATTCCCGCCTTTGTCAATCAGACCCACACCTATAAGATTGAGCAAATGCTCACCGCCGCGGTAGCGCGCGAGATGACCACCCGTACCCACTACCATGTGATCGAGGACCCCGCCGCCGGTGCCGATGCTACACTACACGGAACTGTGCTTTCCGCTTATACCACCCCGTTAACTTATGATTCCACCACGGGACGGGCGGCCAGCGCCCTGGTTGTAATCTCGATGAGCGTGTCCCTTGAAGACAAGGCCGGCAAGATTCTTTATCGGAACCCCAGTTATTTGTTCCGCGAGCAATACGAGATCTCTCGTGATCCGAACAGCTTCTTCGAAGAAGACACTCCGGCTTTGGCGCGCCTGTCGCGGGACTTTGCGCAAACCCTGGTTTCCAACATTTTGGAGGGGTTCTGATGCGCTCTTTCGCGCAGACGAACCGCTTCGTCGCCGACGTCCAGACCCGCAAGTTGCAACCGGCCTACGTCTTTGTCGGGGACGAGGTGTTCTTTCGCCAGCGCTGCCGCGATGCCATTCTCGAACATCTGGTTCCTCCCGACCTGCGCGATTTCAGTCTCTCGGAATTTGACCTAGCCGAGACCGAGCTGGCCGAGATTCTCGATCGTGCGCAAACCCCCTCCCTGGTGGCGCCCTTTCAGGTGATCTTCGTCCGCGGGGTGAGGAATCTGTTCGCTCGCGGGGCCAATCAGGAGAAGCTGGCCGCCATCGAAGCCTATTGCAAAAACCCCAATCCGGCGGCGCTCTTGATCTTCGTCGCCGACCACATCAGTATTCCGGCCAACGCACGCCGAATGGAGCTGAGCGACAAGGAACACTACTTGCGCATTCGCGACACTCTGGGCGCCTACTGCACGGTAGTCGAGTTAGCGCGTGTCGAAGAGGGCGACGCGGTGTGCTGGATTGGCGAGCAGGCCGCCACCCGCGGGGTGAAGGTTGATGCCGATGCGGCTCGCGAGCTCGTGGACGCACTCGGCGGCAACATGATGATGATCTCGGGCGAATTGGAGAAGCTCATGTTGTATGTCGCCGAGAGGAAGCAGATCACGCTGGGCGACGTCGAAACCCTGGTGCTGGCCGCCAAGCAAAGGTCTCTCTACGAGCTGACGGACGCGATCTCGGCGAAGGATCGGGCGCGCGCACTCGAAATGCTCGATGCGGTGCTGACGGCGGGTGCGGGCGACGAAGCCGCGATCGGGATCCTCTTTATGCTGGCCAAGACCTTGCGGCAAATGCTGATCATTGTTGAACGCAAGGTACGGGACCAGCGCATGTTGTGGGCTGCGCTTTGGCCAGGTTTTCGGGTACCTCCGTTTGCCGCCGAGGACATTATCCGGCAGGCTCATCGATACAAGTCAAAACGAGAGCTGATGCAGGCCATCCGCATGGTCGCCAAGACCGATCTCGCGCTTCGCTCCAACCCGCCGAACAAACGATGGTTGTTGGAAAAGCTGGTTCTCGATTTAGCCGCCGAGTCGAAACCCGAGGTTCCCGGCTGGTCCCAGGAAGAGTTGCCGGTATGACCAGGGCCTGGTAGGGAAATGTTGCCGGCGGCACTGGGCCGACGGGGGATCGGCCGAGCAGCGGGTAGCGAAGATCGCCAGCATCCCCTCCGGGTACTTCCTGCTCTGGGCAGCTCAAGAATTCTCGCGTGGGCTAGAGCCATGGACGTGCTCGCTTATTTCGATCGCATCGGGCACCAAGGACCCAGTGCACCTTCCCGCGACACCCTACGAGCGCTGCATCGGGCTCATATGCTGGCCGTGCCCTTTGAAAATCTTGACATTGCACTAGGTCGGCCCATGGTCTGCGACGAAGAGGCGATCCTCCGCAAGATCGTGACCGGACGGCGAGGCGGTTTCTGCTACGAACTGAATGCAGCCTTCGCGGCTCTCTTACGCGAGCTGGGATTCAGGGTAACTTTGCTATCCGCACGCGTGCCCCGCGAAACCGGCCGCGAGGGCCCCGAATTCGATCATCTGGCGCTTCGTGTGGACCTCGATGAGCCCTGGCTTGCCGACGTTGGCTTCGGCGACTGCTTCGTCGAGCCTCTGCGCCTCCAGACTGGCATCGAACAGCCGCAGGGGAGAAGGAGATTCCGCCTCACCGACCAGCACGATTCCCTCCAGGTGGAAATGGCGGAGGCGGGTGGAAGCTGGAAACGCCAGTATTGCTTTTCGCTGTTGCCGCGACAGCTCGGGGATTTTGCGGAGATGTGCCACTACCACCAAGTCTCTCCAGAATCCCCTTTCACCCACAACCGCGTCTGCAGCCGGGCCACCCGCGAAGGCCGCATCACCTTGGCAGGGCGGCGGCTGATTATCACCCGCCAGGGGAAGAAAGAAGAATCACTGCTCGCTTCCGATGACGATTGGCGAGCAGCACTGAAGCAGTACTTTCAAGTGGTGCTGTAGCGGTTGCCGATCTATCAGCCAGGGATCGAGTCCGTCGCCAAACGCGCTCGCATCGCACTGTTGTCCGCGGTCGAAACCGGAGGCGCTATTGCAAGCCTCGGAGCCGTGCCGTTAAGCGGGATTTGTAGCGGGCTGCGGTGTTGGGGTGGATCACGGCCTTGTGTGCGGCTTTATCCAAGGCGGAAAACGTTGGTCCCAGGAGCTGCTCAGCCGCCGACTTGTCCCCTTTCGCCAGCGACTCCCGCATCTGCCGCAGGGCGGTGCGCAGGCGGGACGTGTTGGCTCGGTTACGGACGGTACGCTTTTCCGTTTGACGGGCGCGTTTCAGCGCAGAAAAATGATTTGCCATGTCTTCCTTGGTTGTCGGATTTCTCTTACGAGAACTCGGTAGGCTTTGATTGTACGGAACTCACTCCCAGCCGGTCAAATTTGAGATCGGCCGGGTGACGCGACGGGCCTTGGCCACCTCGGCTGCGGGCGAAACGTGGCCCTCAATCCCGAAACCCGACTCCGCCGTTGGCCACCAGCCCTTGGCCATCGCGAAACTCTTGCGCAAACTCCACCGGTCGTCGTCCTCTCGATTCCGCACGAAGAGAGACAAAAAGTGTCATGAACGAACGGCCGCACTCGGTGCAGACGCGGGCCGGTCCTCGGTCGCAAATACTTCAAAAAACACATACCTCTCGCTCAACGCCGCCGGCCGCCAATACGCGGCATGGGCAGGCGCTACCGGCGAACCGAAAGCGCGCGCACCTTGGAGCGTCGGCTAAGCGACCGCCCATTGACTCACCCCTAGCGCGGGGGTACTCTATCTTTAATGGTAGTCGCCTGTACGTTGGGTGCGAGCATTCCGTCGGGTTCCACCTCCCAAGAGAATCAGCGTCTCAGAACTGACCCTGGTACGGTCCGTCGCAGGGAAGGCCGCATCTCTATATTGGCAATAACCCGCCGTGGACCCACACGCCCTCACCTGGGATTGGTTGCGGGCGCTTTCGATTCCGCCCCGGGTCCCCCGACTCATTTCAGAGGTGATATCGAAGCTGAATGAAAAAAAGTATCGAGATCAGTGACAACATCGAGACCCTGTTTGGAACCAGGGATGAGAACCTGCACGTGCTCGAAGAGGGGCTCAACATCAATATTGACCTGCGGTCCGACTCAATTGAACTGGAAGGCGCGCCCCGCGATGTGGCGCGCGCCGAACAAGTCTTCGCGGATTACGACCACCTGCAGCGCAGCGGACGAACCTTTAACAATGGCGATCTCAACAGCATGTTGCGCGTGCTGATGGCCGATCCCAAGGCCACGCTGCGCGGGTTGGCGGAGGCCGGCCGTCAGCGTTCCTTTGGACGACGCACGGTGCAGCCGAAGAGTCTGAACCAGCGGCGCTATCTGGAGGCGATTGAGCAGCACGACATGGTGTTTGGCATCGGGCCGGCGGGCACCGGCAAGACCTACCTCGCAGTGGCCATGGCCATTTCGGCACTGCTCGCCAAACGCGTGAACCGGATCATTTTGGCTCGGCCGGCGGTAGAAGCCGGGGAACGACTTGGATTCTTGCCGGGTACGCTGCAGGACAAAATCGATCCCTATCTGCGGCCCCTCTATGACGCGCTCTATGACATGCTGGACCCGGAGAAGGTGGACCGTTATCTGGAGAAGAACGTGATTGAGATCGCGCCTATTGCGTTCATGCGCGGGCGTACCTTGAACGATTCGTTCGTTATCTTGGACGAAGCTCAGAACACCACGTCCGAGCAGATGAAGATGTTCGTCACCCGGTTGGGCTTCAACTCCAAGGCCGTGATCACGGGCGACATCACCCAGATCGATTTGCCGAGCGCCCGGCGCAGTGGACTGCTCGAGGCCGGGGACGTGTTAAAACATGTGGAAGGATTGAGCTTCGTCTATTTTGACGAAAGCGATGTCGTGCGTCATCATCTGGTGCAGCGCATTATTCGCGCCTACGATGAGCACAAGGCAAGAATGGCGGAACAGCAGCAGATGTCCTTGTTGGAAGCAAAGAACGGGCCCAATGGCAAGGCCAGTGACACCGGCGTGCCCCGGGAGAATCGAGCCGTGCCGTCCCCAGAGCTTCCAAGCGAAGAATAGAACGCGGGCCGTTGAGCAGGAGGGTCTCGATATCCTCCTGTTTTGCTTTTTTGGCTGGCCCCCCAGGTCCCTAGAGAACCGGTGGCAAAGCTTATGCCGGGCGAGAGGCAAGCAATGGCCGGGCCGACAGACACCGTGGTTATCTTCCACAAGCCGGTGCGGGGATTGAGTCGGGCGGCGCTGTCGCGATTCGTGTTCCACGCGCAGCGCACCACCCATCTTCCCGGCAACGTCAACGTCCTGGTGACGAGCAGCCGCGCCCTGCGCCGGCTGAACCGGCAATTTCGAGGCAAGGACCAGCCAACCGACGTGTTGTCATTTCCCGTGCGCGACGCATCCGCCAAGCTCGCCGGGGAAATCGCGATCTCGGTCGATGTGGCGCGGCGCAACGCGCGCCTGCTCGGTCATAGCCCGGCCGAGGAGGTCAAGATTCTGGCTCTGCATGGCCTGCTCCACCTCGCCGGCTACAACCACGAACGCGATGATGGAGAGATGGCAAGAAAGGAATACCGCCTGCGAAAATCCCTGCAATTGCCCGTGGCATTGCTGGAGCGTTCCGCGGGCCCGATGCGGCGGGGAGCCCGCACGCGGCAAAGCCTTCGATGAACCTCATCATCCTAGCCGTGCTCTTTGTGCTTTTCGGGTTGATGACTCTGGTCTCATACGTGGGTCGTGTCTATTCCGAGATGGGCAAGTTTCTTTCCCGCGAATTCCAGGACAATATCGATGCCTTCGAGCATAAGGTGGAACCCCAACTAGGCGTCAGTCGCGACCGGGCGGCACTCTCCATGTCAGTCTTGGGCCAACTCACCACGGCGGCGGTTGCGATGCTGGTCGGCTTCACCGTATTCCGCGACCGGGCGTGGAGCATCTATGAAATCCTGCAGGCCACGCTAAGCTTGATCCTCATCGTGATCGTCTTTCATCGCTTTTTGCCGTTTCTGCTGTTTTCTCGCACCAAGGGTCTGTGGCTCGTCCGCTGGACCTCTCTGTTGAAAATGCTCATTTACCTCACCCTGCCGGTAACCTTGGTGCTGGGTTTTCTGCAGTCGGTGGCCTCCCTGACCCGGGAACAGGGCGAGCAACAACCGGAAACCCAGGCAGAAGCTGTGGATGCGTTGATTGAAGCCGGAGAGGAGGAAGGCATTCTCGATGAAAGCAATCGCGATCTGATCCAGTCCGTGGTCGAGTTCGGGGAGAAGACGGTCCGCGAGGCCATGAAGCCTCGCCCAGAGATTGTTGCCGTACCCAGCGATACGACCATCGAGCAGTTTGTGGAGCTGCTGCGCCACAAACCGTTTTCCCGCGTACCCGTGTACGAAGGGACGATCCACAATATCCAAGGAATCGTCTATGCCCAGGACATCCTGCAGGTGCCCGATAGTGAAGCCCACAGCCGTAGGGTAGACACCATCATGCGCAAGGACGTGTACTTTGTGCCGGAAAGCAAACTGGGTAGCGATCTTTTGCGCGAAATGCAGAAGAACAACATTCGTATGGCGATCGTGGTCGATGAATATGGTGGCATCGCCGGCTTGGTGACCATCGAAGACCTGGTCGAGGAGATCGTCGGCGAGATTCGCGATGAGCACGACAAGACCGATGTGGTCCGCGAGAACGAGCACTCCTATATCGTGCCGGGAAACATGGATGTGGATCGTCTCACCGAGTTGTTTGGCTTGCGACCCGAGGGCAAAGCCTCGGCCACCGTAGCCGGTCTGGTGAGTGAGTTGGCCGGGCGGATTCCCCAAAAAGGGGAAGTCGTGGAGGAGGAAGGGCTGCGCTTCGAGGTTTTGGAATCCACCAAACGTCGGGTCGAACGGCTGCGCATCACCACCGTCGAACCCAGGCAGATGCGCTTGATATAGTTGGGGTAGCGCTGAGCGCTCGAAGCGGCGATCGAGCAGAACGACTGATCCGCCGCCGGCAGGGTGTGGTCCCGACACGATGACCTTCCATTCGGGTTACGTCTCGATTCTCGGCCGACCCAATGTAGGAAAATCGACCCTGCTGAATGCCTTGGTAGGCGAGAAACTCGCGATCGTAAGCCCCAAGCCTCAGACCACACGCAATCGGGTCCTCGGCATTCTCCAAGTTCCATCCCAAGGCGACCGACCCTCGGGCCAGGTGATCCTGATCGACACCCCGGGGGTGCACAAACCGGACAGCTCTCTCGGCCGCACCATGATGGCCGAAGTTCGCCAGGCGCTTGCCGGCTGCGACCTGCTTTTGCTGATGGCCGACGTTACCCACAGGTTCGGCCGCGAAGATCAGTTTGCGCTGGAGATGGCCAAGAGCTCAGGCACGCCGGTCTTGCTGCTCTTGAACAAGATTGATCGGGTACCCAAGAAGGACCAGCTCTTGCCCATCATGGAGGAGTATCGCCATCGACACGACTTTCGAGCCATCATTCCCCTGTCGGCACGCAAACGGCAAGGGTTGGATGTGTTGCTCGAAACCATGCTCAAGGACCTGCCGGAGGGACCCCGTTACTTCCCCGAAGATCAGATCACCGACCAGCCGCTGCGCTTCATGGTGGCTGAAAGCATTCGTCAACAGGTCGTCGAGGCCACCAGCGAAGAGGTGCCCTACGCCACCGCGGTCGTGATCGATGCGTTTGAGGAGGGCGAGAGGCTCACCCGGGTGGCCGCCACGATCCATTGCGAGCGCGAAGGGCAGAAGCGGATCTTAGTGGGCAGGCATGGACAGATGCTCAAAAAGATCGGTACGGCCGCGCGTCCGGAGATTGTAAGGCTGGTGGGCACGCGAGTCTTCCTCGAACTGTTCGTAAAAGTCAGCCCGCAGTGGCGCGAGTCGCGGTCATTTCTTGAGGCATTGGACTGGCGACGGCAGTTTCTTGAAGGCCGGGCTGAGTGATGGTCCGTCTCCCGATCTTACGACTCCTTCGCCGCAATCCCCAGGCTCCTCATCTTGCGATAGAGATGGCTGCGCTCGAGCCCTAGGACTTCCGCGGTGCGGCTGACGTTGCCGTAATTCTCATCCAGCTTCTTCAAAATGTAGTCGCGCTCATACGCCACCCGCGCCTGGTGCAAGGTGGAGAATTCACTGCCCGCCGACCGCCGACCGCCATCCCGCTGAATCAACGGGGGCAGATGCTTGCGCTCCACGCGCACCGCCGCGGGGTTCATGATCACAATCCGTTCCATCACATTGCGTAACTCGCGCACATTGCCCGGCCAGGAATAGCGCATGAGGACCTCGATCGCATCGTCGGTGATTTCCCGCGAGCGCCGCCCGTAGGCGGCAGCGAACTCCCGAAGAAAATGCCGCACCAGCAGGGGGATGTCTTCTTTGTGTTCGCGTAAGGGAGGCACGGAAAAAGGAATCACATTCAGGCGATAGAACAAGTCTTCCCGGAAGTTCCCTTTCGAGATTTCTTCGTCCAGATCTTTGTTGGTGGAGGCGATTACCCGCGCATCCACGGTGACGGCTTCGTCGCTGCCCACAGGGACAAACCGCTGGTCTTCCAAAGTCCGCAGCACTTTGGACTGAGTTTTCAGGCTCATATCCCCAATCTCATCGAGGAACATGGTGCCGCCATGCGCTTTCTGGAACTTGCCTTCTTTGTCGGCCAGCGCGCCGGGGAAACAGCCCTTGCGATGTCCGAAGAGCTCGCTCTCAATCAGATCTTCGGGAATCGCGGCGCAATTGACCTCGACAAACATTTCATCCTTGCGCTGGCTGTTGAGATGAATGGCATGCGCCACTAATTCCTTGCCCGTGCCGGACTCTCCGTAGATCAGCACCCTTCCGTTGGTCGGGGCCATGATCTGGATCTGCTGGCGCAGAGCCTTCATCGGAACACTCTCGCCAACGATGACGTTCCGCGGAATCAGTTGCTTCTTGAGATCGCGGTTTTCTGCCCGCAATCGCTTGGCATCGACCGCGTTCTTGATCACGATCAGGGTCTTGTCGATGGAGAGCGGTTTTTCGAGGAAATCGTACGCGCCCAGCTTGGTAGCCCGGACGGCGGTCTCAATCGTGCCATGTCCGGAGATCATGATGACTTCCGAAGCGGCTTCCATCTCCCGAATCTTCTCCAGAGTTTCCAAGCCATCCATACCCGGAAGCCACACATCGAGCAGCACCACGTCGAAGCTGTGTTCCCGCAAAGCCTCTAAACAAGCTTCGCCGCTTTCCGCCCCGGCGGTCTTATAGCCTTCCTCCTCGAGCACATCTTTCAGGGAGTCCCGGATGCTGACTTCATCATCGACGATGAGAATGTTATGCATGCTGATTCACGGCGCTGGCAGCGACAGCTTCGGTGGCCACGGGGAGCTCAATGATGAATTTGGCGCCCACCGGTAGATTCTCCTCCACCCGAATCGAGCCGTGGTGGTCCTCGATAATACGGCTGACAATGGCCAAACCCAGTCCGGTGCCGCGCTCCTTGGTGGAGAAATAGGGCAGAAACAGACGCTCCTTCAACTCCTGCGTCACCCCGTGTCCGGTATCGGCGACCATAATCTCCACCGCGTCGCGGCTCGCCACCAGGGCTGTGGAAATTTGGATCTCGCGGAACATGGCGAGCTGCATCGCCTCGGCGGCGTTATCGAGCAGATTGGCCAGTGCGCGCTTGATCGCCTCCGGATCCGCCATGACTTCCGGCAACCCCGGAGCCAGCGACTTGCGAATACGGATATTCTCCAGACGGCCGTCGAACATGGCCAGCGTGGTTTCGACGATCGAATTGATGCTGGCCGGGTGCGGTCGGGCCATGGGGAACCTGGCCAAAGTGGAAAATTCATCGACCAGAGTCCGAACCGTTTCGACGGCTCCCGCAATCGTGTCCGCACAACCTCGTAGGACCTGCCAGGTCGCCGGATCGGGACGTTGATCTCGAGCCAGATGCCGGCGGATGCGCTCGGCGGAGAGGGAGATGGGTGTCAGGGGATTCTTAATCTCATGCGCCACGCGGCGTGCGACCTCCCGCCACGCCGCCTGTTTTTGGGCCTTGAGCAGTTCCGACAGATCTTCAAAAACCAGAACGTATCCCAAGCCCTGACCATCGTGCTTGAGCGTAGCCACCGTGATGGCCACATTGCGCGTGGTGCCCTCGAGCGTCATTTCCATTTGTGTGGTGGTGGCACCCATGCGGTCCGCACGCCGCAGCAGAGACTCCAGTTCCTTCAGGATTTCCCCGCTAAAAAGTTCTCCGAGCGACGCCTCGATCAGTCCGGGGGAGATGCCGGACCCAGCGCCGGAAGGATGAAGTAACCGCAGTAAGGCGTGGTTGACGTGCGTGACGCGGTGCTCGGCGTTGAGCGAAAGCACTCCATTGGGAATACTTTCCAGGATGGTTGCCATTTGTCGGCGGCGCTGTTCGAGGGCTGCGTTGGCAGCCTCTAACTCGTGGCTGGAAGATTCGAGCTGCTGTCGGCTGGACTCCAGCTCGGCTGCCATGCGGTTGAAGGACTGCACCAGCTCGCCGATCTCGTCGGCGCCGTGAACCTCGACCCGATAGTCAAGCCGACCGCGGGAGATCTCCTGCGTGGCCTCGGCAAGAGCGACGACGGGTCGGGTCACCAACTTCGACACAAACAGTGCCAGCCAGGTGGCGACGAACAGCACCACCACAGTCAGCAAGAGCAACACCTCCATATAGGTGCGGCGGACCAGTCGACGGCCCCGCGCCAGCTCGAGATAGCGCTGCTGGCTGGTCTGAATCTGCTTCACCGTCTGCGAGAATTTCTGGGGCAACGGCATGGCCACCAGAATCTGACCCTGATCGCCAACCGCGGCCGAGCCAACCATGTACTCGGTTTGGTCCCAAGCAAGAACGAACGGTCCAATCGAGGGCTGCCGCGGCAGCGAGAGCCTCGACTTGAGTTCGGACCAGGGTGGGGGCACCTGAAAAGTGACCTTCGGGCTTCCATTCTCAAGCGCGATCGCGAACCCGCCTTGGAGGGTGGACTGGTGGCGCCGAAACTCCTCCGCCACTGCGCCGAAGTCCCCTTCGCGAAACGCCTGCTGAATCGTGGGCAAAGCGGCGATCGAAGTGGCTTCTGAAGTAGCGTTCTGGGCCACGTATCCGGAAAGCAGTGAAGTCATGGTTGCCGTGTCCCGCCGCACCTCTTCGACCGGAGTGGAAAACCACTTGTCAATGGACCGGTTCATCAGCACGTAGGCGAAAAAGAACATGCCGATGACGGGAAGAAACGAAAGCAAAAGACTGGCGATCAGCAAGCGAGTACGGAATTTTGATCCGAGAACGCCCAGACGCCTCTCCGCGAAGAGTTTCAAGACGTTGCGGACCAAGACAAAGGTCAGGGCTAAGAAGAGAACAAAGATGAGTACCGCGAGAAATGCGAAGAGCAGTAGCTGTTGGTTCGTGTCCGGATTCCAGGTCTGGGGAAGGTCGAACGAGGTCAGGGCTAAGAGCACGGCACAGAGCACCACAAAGCCAAGCGCCACCGGAATGATCGCCCGGTTGCGATTTCGCGCCTGCCCCTCGAGACGACCTGAATTCGGCGAAGTCATTGCTGCCCGAAGGCAAACCCCCGCACTCAGGTTCATTATAGGATCTTTTGCGTCGCGACCCCGGCCATAGCGTCAGCAGGCGAGCTCCTGGCAAAACTCTGGCCGCGGGCTGTCGGCGCATGTCGGTTCTCGCTGTTCATAGGTCGGCTCGCAGTGCGCCCCCGCCCCAACCCGGTGTCCCCAATCCAAACCTCGAAGGGATCGATCGGGACGTGTACGTCAACCTGCCCGTTTACCAAGCGATATGGGTTGCTTGGCCGCCCACCCTCAGCCCCTTGACGCGGCCCGGCCCCATTGCCCTTCGTGTCGCGCATGAGCTCCTACTCCTGCTCGGTTCAGGCGGAGCCGGCTCCGACCCGTAAGCGGTCATCCGGGTGGTTCGAACCAGCGCAAAGTTGACCTGCTCCTCGCGCAAGATGGAACAACGCGTCCCAAGGACTGGCGGCCGGGGAGGCCATTTCGAAGATACTGCGCCGCCCATCGCCGTATCTATTGGCAGGGCAGCTGTTTAGAACGGGCCTGTTCACTCCCAACCGCAAAATCCCACGCCACTACGGTTCGAAACCCTAGTCAAGGATGTAGTCCAGGCGGCGAAGGAAATCGTCTTCAAGCAGGAGAGCTGTTGGACTTGAACTGAAGGAAGTAATCCACCAGGAGGGTTTATGCAGAGCTGCTTGCTAGTTATAGTGCACGCACTTAGCGCTGTGGCAGGCGGTCAGACGATGCCATTTGATTGCAGCGAACCACCGATTCGTCCCGTGGTTCACCCTGACCGAGAGGCCTGCCTCCATCTATGGTCCAAAACAGAACGGGGAGGAACGTGCTGCCTCTTGCTTGAACACCCCTAAACGAAGACGGCGATAGTAGCGGCTGCCACCGCCCTATCGCCTAACCCCGGAGGACTCACGAAGAACCGCCTGAGGCTGTCTCTCATTCTAACGCTGGTCGCAGCCCTTGCAACGGCGTCGGAGCTGCCAGACGCTCCCGTCTCGCCCGTCATGCCGCCGTCGCACAAGCTGTTCTTGACCGAAGTCGGCGCGCTCACCGCCGCCAACGCTGTCGATGGCTACACCACCTTGCGAGATAGCAATTGGGGCTATGCGGAGGAATCGTTCGCCCTCGGCAAGCGACCAGGCGGGGCAAGGTATATCGGCGTGGAGGGAACGATTGAGGCCGTGACTCTGTTCGGGGCTTGGGAACTCGAGAGGAGCCGCCACAAGCCCTTGCGCTTGGGCGGTCACTACCTGATGTTCCTCGAGACGTCTGCCCACCTAGGCGGGGCAATCCACAACTTCCGCGCCGTTAACGGTCCACTCCATTAAGTAAAATGCAGCCACAGCCCGCATCCGCAGAGTGAACATCGCTCGCTCGGTTCTAGG